>JAYVHJ010000110.1:0-29970 GCA_043771315.1 Raineyaceae bacterium | reverse complement strand
ATTTTTGATATTCCGCAAAATCTTTTTCTTTTTGATAAACTTCTGCTAAAATCTTGTAGCTAGACATCAAAATCTCTTCTCCATCAGTTTTTCCTTTGGCTAAATCCACTGCTTTTTGAGCATTTTGTATAGCTTGCGGATTTTTCTCGCTCACAAAATTATTAGCAGCAAGGTAATTATAGACGTTTGCTCGTGCTAGTGGGTCGTTTCTTTTTTCCGCTTCTTGCAAAGCACTATTATAATAAGTAGCAGCTTTATCAAACTCTCCCAAATACGTTTGTGTAACGCCTGCATTGGTGAGCATTAAGGCTTTATTAGGAGAATCTGTTTTGCTTAATTTATTAAAAATACTCAAAGCACTTCCAAAAGCGTTATCAGATTCATTATTTTTTTTCATTTGGCGGTACAAAAAACCTAAATTATTATAGGTATTTGCCTCACCTTCTGCATCTGCAAGTTCTCTATTGATAAGAAGTGCCTTTTGACATTGTTCTATGGCTTGTGGCGTTTTGCCATCTTTGTTATATAAATCAGCGGTACGGTTGAGTGTAGCCACCATTTCACGTTTTTGCCCCAGTTCTTCTTGGAAATTCAAGATATTTGTAAAAGTAGCTTCTGCCTTTGCCCAATTTTTATTTTGTATGTGCGAAAGCCCCAAACTTTGCAAAGTATTGATTTGTTTTTGCGCAGGAGTTTTTAGCGTTCTTTGCAAGTTTTGTGCTTGTTCTAAATATTCTACGGCTTTTTTATGGGCATTTTGTTTCTGATAAGTAAGTCCTATTTCTTCTAAAAGTTCTAGTTTAATAGCACTATTTTTAGCTTGATTTAATTGTGATAAAAGATTATCAATACTTTGTGCAGCCAAATTTTGAAAGAAAATAACACAAAGCAGTAGCGAAAGCGTAATCTTTTTGTTCATAATTTTAAAGTTGTTTAATATAACATGGATTTTTATTGATGATTTCTTAACAATTTCTTAACAATATTTGAGGATAGCAATTTGTAAAAATATTTTGTAAAAAAAAATTTTTTTACTTAAAAGTTTTGTTTTCTGTTTTTTTTCTTACATTTGGGAGTGTAAATAGTTCTAAAAAAAGAACTATTCCCAACCTTAACTATTTCAATAACAATCAAAAAAATAATCTCAATGGGAAAAAGTGAATTTGCAGGTGGCTATAAGTTTGCCAAACCTAGCCCAAAAGCAAAAGCCTACAAGGCAAGCACAAAAAAGTCTGTTTTGCCCTCTACTGTGGATTTAAGACCTTTTATGACAAAGGTTGAAAACCAACACCAAACGAGCAGTTGTACTGCAAACGCCGTTGTGGGTGCTTACGAGTATCTTTTCAAAAGATTTAAGAAAGAAAGCTACGACATTAGCCGCCTTTTTGTCTATTACAATGCACGTGTTTATACAAAGAGAGAAAAAGAAGATTCTGGTAGCCACATACAATATGCTATGGACAGCCTAAAAAAAATAGGTGCTTGTTCAGAGCAAACTTGGGCGTTTGGTCCAAAAGAGCAAGTCGTTAAACAGCCACCAAAAGAAGCCTATAAAGAAGCTAAAAGATTTTTGGTAGATGAAGTAATGTTTGTTCCTGTTAAACTTGATGCTTGGAAAAAAACGCTTGCAGATGGTTATCCTATTGTTTTTGGAACTAAAACATTTGAAAGTTTTGGCAAAACAAAAGCTAATGGTATTGTTTCTATGCCTTCACCTGACGAAGCAGGTGCAAAAAAACATGGTTGCCACGCAATGCTTTGCGTAGGTTATTCTGATAAAGATAAAATGTTTATTGTGCGCAATTCTTGGGGTGAAGCGTGGGGAGAAAAAGGCTATTGCTACATTCCTTACAACTATTTGATGAATGAAAAATGGACTGCGGATTGCTGGATAATCAAGAAAAACAAAAAACTTCCTAATGCACAAAAAGCGTGGGTAAAGTCTGCCAAATCTGTTGTAAATAAAGGAAAAGGTGTCAAAAAATCAGATGTAAAAGTCTATCACCCAAGAGATTATGCGCACATTCCTGAAGATGTGTTTGCTTACGAATTTGAAGAAGACGACCACCAAGAATTTGAAGAAAATGATGAAGTCTTTTCAGGAATTATGGAAGATTATGAGTTGGAGGAAGGTGAAGATGAAGAATGGGCTGATGATGAAGACATAGAAGATGAAGATGAGGAATTTGAGGCATCTGACGAAGACGAGGAAGAAGATTATGAAGATACGGAGTTTGATGAAGAAGACGACTACGAATTTGAAGAAGGTGAAGATGATGAGGAAGAGGATGAGGAAGAAGATGACGAGGAAAGTGAAGATGAAGAAAGTGAAGAAGAAGAAGATGAGGAGGAAGAAAGTGAGGAAGAAGAGGAGGAGGAAGAAGAGGAAGAAGCTGAAGAAGAGGAGGAAGCTGAAGAAGAGGAAGAAGAAGATGAAGAAAGTGAGGAGGAAGAGCAACCAGAGGAGGAAGAAGTTGAAGAAGAAGAGGAAGAAGCTGAGGAAGTTGAAGAAGTTGAGGAGGAACAAGCAGAGGAAGAAGAAGCTGAAGAACCAGAAGCGGAAGAGCCAGAAGAAGAACAATAAAATTCCTTCCCAATAAAAGAAGACTTCACTTTAAGTGAAGTCTTCTTTTTTATCCCAAATTCTTATAAAATTTCAAAATCCAGTTTGCCAAAAGCGTCAAAAATGCTAATAAAGGTGTGAAAATACGGAAAGGCACAAAATATTCCAAATACCTATCCTCACGTGCATAAAGCGCAAAATGATTATAAGACCACCAACATTTCCACTCATTTAGGCAATCTACACACTTGTAGCAGTCTTTTTTGTAGTCAAAAAGTATTCCTGTGAAAAATAAAGTCGGAATAATTATCATCAAAACCGCCACCCAATAATAATCATATTTGTTTTTACTTGACTTTGCAGCACGTATAAGCACACGTTCACGCATCAGAAAAACCACCAATAAAGTGCTTACAATAGGCACAAACCAATATAAATGCTTAAAAGTAATGGTATTTTGTAACAAATTTTTGCGTATAGCAAAAGGTGTGAGCGTATTTGCATTGAAAATACTCAAAAAATAACCTAATACAAAAAACAAAAAAAGATAAACTAAATATCTCAAAAACCATTTTTTACGCACAATAGGCACAATAACATCATCATACAAAGTCTTCAAAAAATTCAACTGAATACTCAAAAACTCATAAATATAGTACCAAAAAGCGTTTTTTGTGCCAAAACTTGGAATATCCGTTAATTTATCTCTGGTGCGTCCTGTGGCAGTATAGGAGTTTTTATAGTAAGAATTTTTTGACAAAGAACTCACCCAAATATAGGCAGATGCTTGTTGGTTGTCATAAGAAAAAGCTTGTTTTTCTGCCTCCTCAAAGCCTGACTGACTAATATCTTCTCTTTTACATTCTACAATAATCAGCAATTTGAATTTAGAAGTATCTTCAAAAACGGCTAAATCAACACGTTTGTAAGAAGAACCCATTTTTACTTGATGTTCAAAAGTGATAAGTTCTGGTTTGTAGCCATAATCTAGCACGAGTTGCGTATAAACACGCATACGCACTGCTTCTTCAGGCGTAAAAGGAACATCTATATTTGCTTTTGGATAAAAAACACGTTGATTTCCTGTATTATATTGCTTATCAAGGCGTACAAGCCCCGCACTTTTGCCTTTTTCTAAAATATCATTCATACCTAAGAAAGTACATTAAAAGATTTTTTATCCTTTTTCACTAATCTAAAAAATCTGATAGTCAGTAAGATAGCTGATACTGCAAGCCCAACAAGTAAACCAATCCAAATGCCTGTTCCTTCCATTTTTAGCTCAAAAGCCAAGAAATAACCCAACGGAATAGCTATCACCCAATAAGCTATCATTGTGATTGTGGTTGGTACAAATGTATCTGCCATACCTCGCAATGCACCCAAAGCCGTAACTTGTATGCCATCAAAAAGTTGAAAAAAACCAGCAATCATTAGCATAATCATTGCATATTTGATTACTTCTGCGTTTTCTGTGGACATTCTTACGAGTGGTGCAGGAAAAACCAAGAAAATCATACAAAAAATTAGCATCGTGCCACCAGACAACAATAATGCAGAAAGCCCAGCCCTAAAAACACCTTCTCTGTTGCGCTGCCCCATATTTTGCCCTACACGTATGGCACACGCAATAGAAATGCCTGACACAAACATATAAGTTGTAGATGCAAGTTTTATAGCTACTTGATGTGCTGCTTGCTGATTTGTACTGATTTGTCCTATCAAAATACTTGCTGCAGCAAATGCTGCAATCTCAAAAAAGAACGCCAAACCCACAGGAAAGCCACTTTTTGTAATATTTATTAAGGTTTCTTTGTATAGAGATATGTCAAACTTTGCTTTGATATATTCTTTAAATAATGGCGTTTTGAAGATATAAATAAGCATCACCGCCACCATAAAATAACGTGAAATAACCGTTGCAATAGCTGCACCTTTTATCTCTAAAACAGGAAAACCCCAATTACCAAAAATCAATAAATAGTTTAGAAAAACATTTAAGAAAAGCGCAAAAACAGTTGCCTGCATAGCTATTTTAGTAAATTCTAGTCCGTCTGTAAATTGCCTTAAACCCACAAAAAGCATCAAGGGTGGCAAAGCAAAAAGCACTATCCACAAATAATCTTTTGCAAGTGGGGTTACGTCTGGTTGTTGTCTAAAAAACTCAAAATTTTCTGTTGCAAAAATAAGTAAAATGGCTAAAATAGCAGTCATTATAAAAGAGAAAATAATGCCACTACGCAACCATAAGTTACATTTCCCAAAATCTTTTTCTTCATTTGCTTTTGCAATAGCAGGAGAAAGCATAGAAAGCGCACCAATTCCAATAACGACAATAGCAAAATAAACATCATTTGCAGCACCTGCTGCTGCCATTTGTGCGGGGCTACGGTCAGCAGGCAACCAGCCAAGCATCAAAATATCCGCTACACCCATCAAAACCACTCCTAATTGCCCAATAATAATGGGCGTACTTAGAGAAATAGTTTGTAAGAAATCACTTTTATAATCCTTAAAAAAGTTGTTAAGATAGGTTTTCATTAAAATAATAAAAATAGTTTGGTTTATTCAAACCAAAAACACAGAAAGGCATCAAAAAATGCTAATTTCTGTGTTTTTGGAATTTTTCAGAAAGATTTTTCAGAAATTCTTAGAAAAAATTATTTGTCGCTTGTTTTAAAATCTACGTTTTCTAGCATTAAGATATTAGTAGAATTTGTTTTAAGATTAACAACTTTTTTGTTATAAATACGCAAAATTTCATCATAATAAAGAACAATTACAGGTGCTTCTTGCATCACAAAGTTATCCATTTCATTATAGACTTCATATAATTTGAAATGGTCTTCACTATGTTCGTCTGTTTCTTGTGCTTTATCATACAAGGCATCATATTCTTTGTTGATAAAGTTAGTTTTATTTATGCCAGCAGGAGAAAGATTTTTGCTATAAAACATAGCCAAATAGTTTTCAGCATCAGCATAATCACCTAACCACGAGCCTCTGAAAAGATTTACTTTACCATTATCAACTTGGTCTTTGTGTGCAGCAAATTGAGAGAAAGTGATTTTAACTTTCACGCCAATAGTTTCCCATTGTTTTTTGACGTATTCTGCAATGTCTTTATCACTTGTATAAGTGCTAAGTGTCAATTCTGGTACATCTTTTCCATTAGGAAAACCTGCTTCTTTCAACAATTCACGAGCTTTTTCTACATTATAAGTGTACCCTTTCACACGAGCAGTATCATAAGAAGGCAATGCTTTTGGGGTAAAACCAGAAATACCTGGAGTTCCTAGTCCATTGCGCAAAGAAGCTACCATTTCCTCACGGTTGATAGCATAACTAAGAGCTTGTCTGAACTTTTTGTTAAGGAAAGGGTGATTTTTGTCTTTGCTATAATTGTCTGGATTAAGTTGAAAACCAATATATTCAGTATTCATATAATCAATTTTATCAATATTGAATTTTGTTTTGTACTCATCTTTTACACGTCCTTTGTTATCAAGCACTTGTTTAGCATTTTCTGGAAGACCAGTAATAAAATCAAGTTTACCTGCCTCAAATTCTCTAAATGCTTGTACGCCATCTTCAATAAATCTCACCTCAACGGCATCAATAAGTGGCAATTGACGACCCTCGTGGTCTTTTTTCCAATAATGCTCATTTTTGACCATTACTAAGCTTTGTCCTTCTGCCCAAGTTTTGATTTTGAAAGCACCAGTACCAACAGGGTGTGTTCTGAATCCTTCTTTCTTGTATTTGTCAATGGCTTCTTTTGGTACTACAAAGGCATAAGGCGTTGTAAGAACTTCTAAGAAAGGTAAAAATTTTCTACGCAATTTGATACGTAATGTATGTGCATCTAAGGCAACAAAAGCAGAATCAGACACAGAACCATCAGGATTTAAAAGTACGTTTGGTCTGAAAATCCAAGAACCTGTACTAGCCGTTTCAGAGGCAAGAATGCGTTTGTAGCTATATACAAAGTCATTAGCATTGATTTCTCTGCCTTTTCCGCCTGCAAAACAGTCGTCATCTTGAAAATGAACACCCTTTCTGATTTTGAAAGTGTAGGTCATTTCGTCTTTGGATTCTTCATAGGTTTCTGCAAGGGCAGGTTTTGGATGAAGATTTTCGTCAAGTTCCATTAAGCCATTAAAAATTTGACTAGTTGCCCACACGCTTGCTCTGTCGCCTGCGTTGGCTGGGTCAAGAGATTTTAGTCCGCCTGTTTGGTTATAACGGAATATTTTTTTTTCTCCTTCAGCAGTTTTGCCGTTTTCTGTTGGTGTGCAAGCAGCAAGCAAAATGGCTGCACTTGCGCCCATAAGGAAGCGTTTAATCATAGTATTAGGTAGGATAAGAGGTTATTTTATCAGGTTTTAGTATTACAGCACGTAAATATAAGAGATAATTATCAATTTCAAACCAAAAACTTAATTTTTTTTGATTTGATAAGAATTTTAAACCTAACTTTAACCAATTACAAAGCCTTTTCAAAGTTTGAAAAGGCTTTTTTAATGTATTTATCTTTGCTTTTATTCAAGCCCATAAGCAAGTTTGGTAGTGTTAAAGATGTAATGCTTTTTACGTCATATTTTGTAGCTAGATTATTGTTTAGCATTACTTTTTTAACAACTGTCTGAAAAAAGACTTTCCAGATTATAGACAGCCTTTTTTGTGTTTTTTAACTTATATCACTTCCATTTTCTACGGTTTTGGAAGGGAGAACAAATGCCAAACTGCCATCAGTATTTTTTGCCATAAGTATCATACCTTGTGAGATTTCGCCCATCATTTTGCGTGGTGCAAGGTTTATGAGTACACAAACCTGCCTACCAATTATTTCTTCTGCTGTGAAATCTTTGCCAATTCCGCTCAAAACTGTTCTTTCGTCAAGTCCTGTATTAAGGCGGATTTTGAGAAGTTTGTCACTTTTTGGCATTTTTTCTGCGTGCAAAATGGTTGCTACACGCAAATCCATTTTCATAAAATCATCAAAAACAATTTCAGCTTTGCTTGGCAAAATATTTTCTAAAACAGGAGTTTTATCAGATTTGTCTGTTGATTTTTCTGATTTACTTTCTGTTGATTTTTCTGCTAATTTATTTGTTTCTAGTGTATCAAGGAGTTTTTGAACTTGCTTTGTAATACTTTCATCTTCAATTTTATCAAAAAGAATACCTAAATTTTCTATTTTCTGACCAGTCAAAATCATATCAATATTGCCTGTTTCATTCCAAAAGAAATCTCCCAAATGAAGTGCATTTTTGAGTTTTTGCGCTGCAAACGGCAAAAAAGGCTGCATCAAAACAGTCAAATTAGCAATTATTTGTAAAGAAAGATTCATAACAGCGTTTATTCTGTCTTTATTTTCTTCAAAATTTTTGGCAAGTGTCCAAGGGGTATTATCTTGTAGATATTTATTTCCAATAGACGAAAGTTCCATAAGATAGCCCAGAGCCTCTTTAAAGCGGTAATTCTCCAAAGAATCACTGATTTTTTTAGGAAAAGTAGCAATAATTTCAATGGTTTTCACGTCATTTTCAGTAGGATTTTGCGTAAATGCAGGCACAATTCCCTCAAAATACTTATGCGTAAGTGTAAAAACTCTATTGATAAAATTCCCCAAATTAGCTGCTAATTCGTTGTTATTTCTGTCTTGAAAATCTTTCCAAAGAAAATTATTATCCTTTGTTTCTGGTGCATTGGCGGTCAAAACATAACGCAAAACGTCCTGTTTTTCTGGGAAATCTACCAAATATTCGTGCAACCAAACTGCCCAGTTGCGTGAAGTAGAGATTTTTTTGCTTTCAAGATTCAAAAACTCATTTGCAGGCACATTTTCAGGTAAAATATATGAGCCTTCAGCTTTCAAAATCACAGGAAAAATAATACAATGAAACACAATATTATCCTTTCCAATGAAATGAACAAGTTTTGTTTCTTCATCTTTCCAATATTTTTCCCAGCTATTTTCAGTATCATTTTTTTGTTGAAAATAATCTTTTGTAGCAGAAATATAGCCAATAGGCGCATCAAACCAAACATACATTACTTTTCCTTCTGTATTTGGAATAGGCAAAGGCACCCCCCAATCCAAATCACGAGTAACTGCACGAGGTTGCAAACCTTGCTCAATCCAAGATTTACATTGCCCATAAACATTGCTTTTCCACTCTTTATGTCCTTCCAAAATCCACTCACGCAACCAATTTTCGTATTTATTCAAAGGCAAATACCAATGTTTTGTTTCTTTTTTAATGGGTGTATTACCACTCACCATAGAACGTGGATTTATTAGCTCGTCTGGGCTAAGTGTAGAGCCACAATTCTCACATTGGTCTCCGTAAGCATCTGGGTGTGAGCATTTTGGGCAAGTTCCCATTATTAGGCGGTCAGCCAGAAACATTTTTGTACTTTCGTCATAAAATTGTTCTGTTGTCGTTTCCTCAAATTTACCATTTTCATACATTTTCTTAAAAATCTCTTGCGCAGTGTCGTAATGGATTTTTTTTGAGGTGCGAGAATAAATATCAAAACTAATTCCAAAATCTGCAAAAGCAGTTTTCATTAGTTTGTCATACTTATCCACGACTTCCTGTACAGACACGCCTTCCGCCCTTGCACGCAGTGTTACGGGTACGCCATGTTCGTCTGACCCACAAACAAAAAGTACATCTTGGTTGCGTAAACGCTGATAACGAGCATAAATATCAGCAGGAATATAAACGCCAGCCAAGTGTCCAATATGCACTGGACCATTAGCATAGGGCAAGGCAGCCGTTAGGGTATATCTTTTTGGATTTGTCATTAAAATAATTTTAAATTTTCATATAATTTTAGTACAAAAGTAAGTAAAAAAACTGTTCTTTTTGGATAAAAAAGAACAGTTTTTATTGATATTGTGCAGTTTAAATTACAAAGTGTATAATTCTTCTAATTTTTTGATATAAATCTCTATTCCAAAATCTTTCTTAACATCTTCAAAACCATTTTTTATTAGATTTTCTCTGAGATTTTTATCTTCTAAAAGTCTTATTATTGCTTCATAAATAGCATTTGTATTTTCATAAGGCACAACTAAGGCATTTTTTTCGTGTTGAATAAAATTATTAGCAATTCCTGAAATAGTAAAAATGCAGGGTACTTTGGAAATTAAAGCTTCTACATAAGTTTGCCCAAATGCTTCTGCGTGTGCGTTGATGGGTATATGTATGTGTATATCAAAAAGTTGATAAAGTGCTACAATATCATTTTCAAAAGAAATTTCTGTGTAATTTTCTGTTGGAATATCTTGGAGTAGTTTTTTTATTTCGTTTTGATAATCTCCTTTTGCATTGGCAAGTATCAAATGTGCATTTTTATGTGTTTCAAGTAGTCTTTTGAAAGCAGGAATAATATATTGAATACCTTTCCAAGCAGTATAACGAGAAATAACCCCAATTATTGGGGTATTATTGAGAGGATTATATTTGATTTGAAGTGTTTTGATGCGGTTTGTATTATCAAAAGCTTTAATATTTTCAAACTCTTCTAGTTTAAATCCGTGATGAATAATAGTTACTTTTTCTGGTTTGACTTTTTCCCAATCAACCAAAATATCACGTACATTGCTTGTAATGGCTATAATATTAGTGGATAAGAAATTTATAAATTTATCATAATAAACAGCTTTTGGGAAATATTCGTGATGAAAAGAGCTATGATGACGTGTGTGAATACGTTTTTTGATGCCAAGTGTTTTAGCGGCAAAAAGTCCTATCAAACAAGCATCAAACAAATGTGTATGAACAATTTGTGTTTTGAGTGTTTTGAGTAACTTTCTAACTTTCCAAAAAGCACTAAAAATATTTTTCTTACCGTAATATTCTACAAAAAAAACTGGTATTTTGTGTTCTTTTAAATATTTTTCCAAATGACAATTAGTCTTATTATTCAACAAAATAAAAGATAAATTAAATTTATCTTTGTTGATTTCGTCTGCTATCCATTCAAAGGCAACAGCTTTATCAATATTGGAAATAATATAAGTAATATTTGTTTTCAAGTTGATTTGAAGTTATTTTTTGCTAATTTTACATAAAATCCTGTATTTATCAAAAAAGTATGAACAATATCTTATTTTCTATTATTATACCTACATATAATAGGGCTGATTTTTTGCCCAAAACATTAGAAAGCATCTTTCAGCAAACTTACAAAAATTATGAGATAATTGTAGTAGATGATGGAAGTACAGATAATACAAAAAATATTTTTGATACTAATAATTTCCCACAAACTACCTATTATTACAAAGTAAATGCAGAGCGTGCCGCTGCTAGAAACTATGGTATAATGCGAGCAAAAGGAGAATTTGTTACTTTTTTAGATTCTGATGATTTGTTTTATCCAAATCATTTGCAAGAAGCAAAAAATATCATAGAAAAACATCAAAATACCAATAATAATGAAAAGCCCATTTTTATTAGTTTGGCTTATGAGATGAAAGATAATCTAGGAAATATGCTTTGGCAACAAAATAAACGTAAGGGAAATATCAATGATACACTTTTGGAAGGTAATCATTTGAGTTGTATGGGTGTTTTTGTACGTACTGATATTATGAAAGAGAACCTTTTTAATGAAAATAGAGAACTTTCTGGTACGGAAGATTGGGAATGTTGGATGCGTTTGGCTAGCCGTTTTCCTATTTTTTATACTAACAATATTACTGCAACTATGATTCAGCATGATAGTCGGAGTGTTCTGGAGGTTAATCAAGATAAACTTATCAAAAGAATAGATTTAGCTTTACATTTTTTGGAGAAAGACACCCATTTTATGAATAAATATGGCACTAAATTCTATGTAGCAAAAGCGCATTTGTGGCTTTATGTATCTTTACACCTTGTATTAGCAAATTTTAAGAAAATTGGGTTAAAATACCTTTTAAAGGCAATTTCTTCTTATCCAACAGTTCTTTTTAATAGAAAAGTTGCGGTCATTATTTTTAAACTATTGCGAGTTTAAAAATAACGCAAAATTATTTTTTCCTAGCAAAAATAATAGCACCTTCCACCACAAAATCAAAACCGTTTTCTTTCATAATATTTTGGGCGGTTTCCATCAAAATAACATCTTCGTGGACTTCCATAAGCAATATTTTCACTTTTTCTTTGATAAGTTGCATAGTTGCATTGTCTTCCAAAATCCATTTTTCTCCGCCTTCAATGTCAATTTTGAGAATATCCACCTCCAAAATTTGGTTATCAGACAATATTTGCGCCAAAGTAATGCCCTGAACTAATGTTGTATCACTTTTTTGCGCTTGTAAAGGTCGTGTAGAAAACGCCCATTCACGCCCATCACGAAAGGAATTACCAAGCTCCAACATATCATTATTGACCCAAAAAGCCTTATTGATAGCCTTTACATTGTCGCAACGGTTGAGCGAAAGATTACGTTCTAAAGCCTCAAAATTGCTTTTAGATGCTTCTACGGCAATATATTTAGCATCTGGGAAAAAATTACGCAAATAAAGTGTAGCACAACCAATATTTGCGCCAACATCAATAATAAAATTAGGCTGTTCGTCCCCAAAATACTGTTGGGTAAGAATAGCATAATCATTTTTGATAAAAACCTCTGTAAACACGTGAAAATCACTTGTATTGTGCCTAAGCATCATTTGACAAAATGGCTCAATCATTTCAATCATTGTGCGTTCACGAGCCACAAAAAGCTCATAATCATTATTTTTTGCAAAATCAGTTACATCTTGTTGTGCATCTGCGTCTGATTTGACAGCATTTAGTTGAAAAGTCATTTTAAATAATTATGAATTTTTAATTGTGAATACAAAATGCTATTTTTTTATTGCTTTTAAGCTGATATCCATACTTTTAACTGCATGAGTAAGTGCACCAACAGAAATAAAATCAACACCACATTCTGCTACACCAGCAATAGTTTCTTCTGTAATACCACCAGAGGCTTCTGTTTGGGCAATGTTTCCAATCATTTTTACAGCTTCTCGCATCATTTCTAAAGACATATTATCCAACATAATTACATCAATTCCGCCTACATTTATAGCTTCCTGCACTTCTGCCAAATTACGTGTTTCTACCTCAATACGTAAGGTTTTACCTGTTTTTTGTAGATAATCTTTTGCGTATTGTTGCGCTCCTGCAACTGCTTTGGTGATGCCACCAGCATAATCAATATGGTTATCTTTGAGCATAATCATATCATACAATGCAAAACGGTGATTTTTGCCTCCACCAATGCTTACAGCCCACTTTTCCAAAATACGGAAATTAGGTGTTGTCTTGCGTGTGTCTAGCAGGCGTGCTTTTGTGTGCGCAATCATTTGCGTAAGGTGTGCCGTATGTGTCGCAATACCACTCATACGTTGCATACAGTTGAGTACAAGGCGTTCCGCTTTGAGGATAGATTGTGCGCTCCCTTCTACGGTCAGCCCAATATCCCCTTTTTTGACAGTTGCACCATCTTCTAACAACAAATTCACCTTAAAATTCTTATCAATTCTCTTAAAAATAATTTCCGCAAGCTCCAAACCTGCAATAATGCCATTATCTTTAATGATAAGTTGTGCTTTTTCTTGCGCTTGTGCAGGTACAGACGACAAAGAAGAATGGTCACCATCTCCCACATCTTCACGTATGGCGTTGTCTATGAGCCAAGATAGGCTTTCCTCTGTGATATAAGAAGGATAGTTTTTCATTTTTTTGATTACTGTTTTAATTAGACAGATTTTTCTTATATAGAAAAAATTGACAAAAAATCCTTTCCAACATTTGGAAAGGATTTTTTGTGCAAAATAAGGGCTTATTTATAGCCCAAAACTTTGAGCATAGACTCGCTATCTTGTTCTGGGGCAAAAAGTTCTGTTACTATTTTCCCTTTTTTATCTCTACTGATAATCACATGTTTGGGTGCAGGAACAAGGCAATGTTGTATGCCTCCATAACCACCCAAAGACTCCTGATAAGCTCCCGTATGAAAAAAACCTATATATTGCGTTTCTGTACTTTCAGGAATAGGTAAAAACACTTCTGATGTGTGGGCTTCAGAGTTGTAATAATCTTGACTATCACAAGTGAGACCGCCCAAATTTACTTTATGAAACGGATTGTCCCAATTATTGACAGCAAGCATAATGTATTTTTGGTTCATTCCCCACACATCAGGAAGTTGCGTAATGAATGAGCCATCTATCATATACCAAAGTTCTTTATCATTTTGGAGCTTTTGGTCAATGACTGCATA
Organism: Raineyaceae bacterium; assembly: GCA_043771315.1. Taxonomy (GTDB): domain Bacteria; phylum Bacteroidota; class Bacteroidia; order Cytophagales; family Thermonemataceae; genus JANYGM01. The sequence continues at coordinate 16,127 of JAYVHJ010000110.1, read as the reverse complement.
GATAGTTGCGCCACTTTCTGCCACCGTATAAGACCCAAATTCTGTAAAAATATTAGGCACAGGAACGTGATTTTTTTGGCAAATCCATTGGATATTTTCAATGATTTGCTCAATCATATATTTATAATCATACTCAAACGCCAAAGAAGTTTGAATAGGAAAACCGCCTCCAATATCCACAGTGTCTAAATCTGGGCAAATCTTCTTCAACTCACAATATTTATACATAAATCTGCTTAGTTCACTCCAATAATAAGCAGTATCTTTGATACCTGTGTTGATGAAAAAATGAAGCATTTTCAGGCTAAATTTATCATTATTAGCAATCTTTTCTTTGTAAAGTATGTCAATATCACTATAACGCACTCCCAAACGAGAAGTATAAAACGCAAAATTTGGCTCTTCATCAGCAGCAATACGAATGCCTACATTTATTTTTTCTGCAGAGTTATTTTCATAAGCAGTGATTTCTTTAAGATTATCCAAAATGGGCATACAATTAAAGCCTTCTTCTAGCAATTCATTGATGTATTGCGTGTAAAGTGGGCGTTTGTAGCCATTACAGATAATGAAAGTGTTTTTGCTTATTTTGCCTTTTTCGTAAAGTGCCTTAATAATAGGCAAATCAAAAGCGGAAGATGTTTCCAAATGAATATCATTTTTGAGTGCTTCTTCCAAAATGAAGCTAAAATGAGAGGATTTGGTACAATAACAATAGGTATAACTTCCTTTGTATTTGTATTTTTTGATAGCATTGGCAAACATTTCCTTGCAATCTCGGATATGCTGACCTATCTTAGGTAAGTAACTGATTTTGAGCGGCGTACCGTACTCTTCAATGATTTTCATCAAAGGTACATCATTAAAAAAAAGCTCATTTTTTTTAACTTTAAACTCTGGATTAGGGAACTCAAAAGTCTGTTCTATTAGGTCAATATAACTCTTCATCTTTAGCGCATAAAGGGGTTTTTGGGTTGGAAATGCGAATATACTATTTTTTTGAGAAATCATAAATATTTTTTTGAAAATTATATTGACAACTCTCTTTGATAAGCACTTATGAAAATTTAAGTTTATCTGAAAAACCACATTTAGCAAATAAAATTTTTGCACACTTTTTTATTGGGAATATTTTTTGACATTTTTTATAAGAATATATGTAAGATTGGATAATATAAAAAATAAAATAGATGTAATATTTTGAAAAAAACTACCATTTTATTTGGAGAAAAAAATACTTTTCCTAGTTTTGACCAGAATTCAATAAATGAATTTATTTCTTATCAAACAAAATCAAAATAACAATATTTAACTACCAAAAAAAACATCACACATCTTTAAATCTTAGTAGAACGGTACTTTTAGCTGTTCTTTTCTCCTCTTTTGCATTTTTAGCAAATGCGCAAATAATTTTTACGCCTACAGGCGTGCCTGCAACAAGTGTAGGGCTTTCAACATCTTTTCTGCCTAATACAGTAGGAATTGGTACTAATTTTCCACTTGGTACGCTAGGTTTGAAAGGAAATTTAGCAATCAACGACAAAAACGCTATCACTCCTTGGGGATTTTTGGATATCAACTACAAAGATGCTGCTTTTGACCAAACTGTTTTAGAACAAGGACAAGGAACTGCTTATTTTACGCTATCACGTTGGGGTGGTATGTTTGCGTGGGGACGACAAGGTCCAAATGGTTATGTCAAAATGATGCGCTTGGATAATATTTATGGCGGAACTAGGGGTGGTAGCCAACTACGTGTTGATGGTGAAGTGACCGCAATGAAAGTGCGTGTTACGCAAGATGCATGGGCTGATTATGTTTTTGCAGACGACTTCAAACTGCGCCCACTTTCTGAAGTAGCTACTTTTATTGGCAAAAACAAACATTTGCCTGATGTGCCTTCTCAAACAGAAATCACCGCTAACGGCTTGGATTTGGGTGAGATGCAAAAAATCCATATGCAGAAAATAGAAGAACTTACCCTGTATCTTCTAGAGCAAGAAAAACGTATCCAACTTTTGGAACAAAAATTGCTGCAACTTACCAAAAAGAAATAAAGTGTTTGAACCAGGATTTTTAGGATTTATGAGATAAAAAAGGATAATACATTTTTTGTCGTTTTTGTATTTTGTATTATCCTGAAAATCTTACAATCCTATAAATCCTGCTTCTGACAAATGAACTCTACAAATAACCCTACTACGACTATGAAATACACTATTTTTATATCTGTATGGCTCTTGCTTTTTGGTGGTTGCCAAAAATGCAAAAAAGACCCTGCACCTGACCCTTGCTTAAACACAAAGCGAGTTACTGCTGATTTTATGATTAGTGAAACCGCCACGGCTGACAATGACCCATATTGGCTTCCTAATGATACAGACACTTCTGGCACGTACTCTACTAAATTTACAGCACTAGCAGAGGACTGTGAATATGAATGGACGCTGGGAAGAGAAACCATTAGAGAAAAGTCATTTTCTAGAAGTGGTTTTCCTCAGGGAGTACCTATTGAAATAAGTTTGAAGGTGAAAAGACCACAAAATAAAATTACTAGCCAATATCGTGAGTGCTTTCCAGGTGATGATGCACAAGATGAAAAAACTAGAAGTTTTACCCAGTTTGGTGCTAATTTATTACCACGTATCATAGGAAAATATTATGGTGCTGATATAGATAAACCAAATCAGCTCTATACTATGGAAACCTATCCAATATTTAACCGTCAGTTCCCTCAAGATTTAGATGGTATAAAAATCAAAGGGATAGTGAGACAAGATTGTGATTTATACTATGATGATATATCTTATGGATATAATCAGATACTGTTTTTTGCTTCTTATGTTAATCAACCTGAGTGCTTAACGCCTAATATTTTATTTAACAGAATGAAAAATGACTCTGTAAAAATAACTTATTGGGTGCAAGCAAAAGAAGGAAATGATTTTGAAACCAGAGTAAAGAAAATATTTAAAGGAAAAAAAATACAATGAAAAAATATATTATTATTCAAATATTGTGTTTATGTTGCTTTGTGGCAACAGCACAGCAAAATGTTGCTAATTGTGTGAGCGTAGCTCCCAATCCTGCGTGTTGTGATGGGCAGATTATCACTGACCCTACCATACCCTACAACCCAAATAATGGCTATTTAAATGCTTTTGATTGGAGAACAAGTATTATGAAAGCGAGTTTCCCCTCTGCTGGTGGGCAATGGGGAAGTCCTTTAAATGCTTTTATAGATTTTCTAAATCCGTTTTTTACAGATAATCAAGACCCTTCTTTGCAGCACATCAATTTTTATAAATATCCTTCTTATATTCCTAGAACTGTAGATAAGTTAGACTTTCAGCCAAAAAATGGCTGGGAGCTATTGCATAGGAATTTGGGATATGAGCAAAATGAAAGCACGGCTACACCTCTTGGGCAAAATGCACGAGAAACACCCTATTTTATATTATACAACCGTTATACTGGCAAACTCCGCTATATAGGTTCTTTGGGCTTGGGTAATAGTGCGCCACCTAATCAAATTGTAACAAATTTTGGGTTTAAAAAACAAGCAAATGATACTTATGGTGATGTTTCAGGTTTATTGGGAATGTATGGTGAGGGAGGTTTGTCAGCTCCTTTGGATAAAGAAACAAAGGTACTTTCTGCTTCTCAGGCATCTGATGGCGTGAGAAACCGTAAGTTTTTTGCAGCAGATTTGGATATGGCTTACGACCCTTGCATTTGTAACACCACCAATGATGTAGAGTTTAAATTTAATACACTTAATACAGCTGACATTTTGCTGGAAGGGCGTATTATAGGCACTAATGTACCTCTTAATTCAAGTGGTACAAGTCCCCTTATCAATGGTCCAGACTTTCTGACTAGTGTCTATGCAAAAGGCTCTACCGTAAAGGGAGGCAGGCAAATGTGCCACAATATAGATGCGTTAGTGGCAAAATACAAAGTAAAAGCTAGAAGTCCATTTGAAGCTGGTGCACTTGGCATTTTTAAAAAGGTCTTTGAAAGTGGCTTAAATGCAGCTTTAGGACCAGTAGATACTATTTTGGGTGGTGCTACTACTAGCATTCTAACAAATTCGTTAAGTGGGCAAAGTATTTTTGGATATGCTATCAAACCAGAGGATACAAAAATTGCTGGCTTTGGTCTTGCTGGTGCATTAAGTAGTTCTTTGACTACTGCGTTGTTCCCAGCCCAGCCACCAACTCCTAATATTTCCTTTTTGGAAGCAGAAGGCGTATTTAGTGGTACTATGACTCAAACCAATAGTTTGAACTTTTAAAATAGGTTTAAGTAATTCAATATAAATGCTTGCTGTACTTTCAGAGAACCCAAAATAAATGCCCATATTAACAAGTGTAGGGTACGCTTTGAGATAATGTAATATGAAAAATAGTGCTTCTCTTTTGTTAGTCAGAGCAGGTTTAGGAACGCCTTTATAAATGTTCTTTTTCTTGGGAAAGTACAATTTCTCAAAAATTAGAAATAGCGACATAAATTCTTCTTTTGAAAAACCTGTGCTTGCTTTATACTGCTTGTTTGTGGTTATATTTTTATAAATATTCATTTGCTATCCTGTAATATGACTTTATTTTCACAAATATAACATAATTTATTGATAATCAAACTATAAAAACTCTAATGGAAATACTTTACCAAAAGACGTTCCTGTAGCTTCACCAAAATCAGCACAATTATTGTCTATTTATCCAAATCCAACTACTGGTGAGGCAACTATCACTTATGAGGTGGAGAAAGAAGGTAGTAGTGTAGCTATTTATTTGTCTAACAATTTGGGTGTTCGTGTAATGGAAGTATCAAATGAGGCTTCACAAGCGCAAGGCACACATAATGTACGTATAGATACACGCCCACTAGTAGCTGGTATGTATTTCTACACGCTTGTACTTAATGGCGTGGCTTATACAGAAAGGCTGGTAGTCATCAAATAAGTACTGGGATTTTTAGGATTTAATGATTTTAGGATAATACAAAATATAAAAACGACAAAAAGTGTATTATTTTGAAAATTCTACAATCCTAAAAATCCTTATGCAAACAATGTGTGATACAGTAAAAATGTATCACACATTTTTGTTTTCAATACCATAACACAATACAAAATCCTCCAAAAAACTAATATCAAGTATATATTTTTGATGAAAATCAGGCATTTTTATTTCTGCTGATACTTTTATATTGGTTTCATTCTCATAAGGAAAAACAAATAAATTTTCTTTGAAATTCACTTCTCCTTTTCCATAAATCTTATATAAAACCTCTTTTGCACACCAAAAAATGGTGTTTTTTTGTAAATCTTTCTCCAAAAAAACAAGTTCTTTTTCAGAAAAAACACGTGGTGCAACACGCAAAATTTTCTCTTTTGGTTGTTCTATGTCCACGCCACACACCCCCAACCTGTTCACAAGCGCACCCACAAAGGGATAAGAATGTGTGAGAGAAATATGAATATTTGCATTATTATTCTCTTCATAATCAATAATATAAGGCTTCCCATTTTTATCTTTTTTGATGCCTTTATAATCATGTTCTAATAGTTTTAATGCTTTTGACAAAGCAAACCTACCAGCCAAAAATTCTTGTTTTTTTGTTTGATGATGCAAAAGTTCGTAGTCTTTTTTGTCAGAATGTGGCATTTTATCTAAAAAGTCAGCCAAATCATTGAAATTATTTTCATATTTAGGGTTGTTTTTTATATCATTATTGATTTTTAGGATAACCAAATACGTATTTTCGTTTGGGCTTAGAATTTCAAAAATACTATTGATATGCTCCATTTGAGGTTTGATAAAATTATTTTCACAAATATAGAAAAAAATAATTATTTTTTGTTGCGCATATCAAAAAAATGACTACCTTGCACTCGCTAAAAAGAAGGTCTTTTTAGTTTAGTATATTTTAAAAATAATAACAAACATGGAAAAAGGTACAGTAAAATTCTTTAATGAATCAAAAGGCTTCGGATTTATCACTTCTGAAAATGGAACAGAAGTATTTGTACACTCTACAGCACTTGGTGGCAAAACTATTCGTGAGAACGACAAAGTTAGCTTCAACGTAGAAGAAGGCAAAAAAGGGCTTAACGCTACAAACATCACACTTTTATAGTCTGATCTTGTGAGCTTTTCTTCACGGAAAAACCTTATACCTAAATTTATTTTAGGTAACGACAAAAAAATCCTCAATAAATTTATTGAGGATTTTTGCATTAAAAATTACCCATTCAATTCACCAAGTTAAACTTAAAAAACAAAACCTATGACGAAGAAAAACCTTTTTTTTATATCCTTAATAGCTATTTCTAGCTTATTTTTGGGTTGTGGAAAATCAATTTTCACAAGTATTCCGCAACAAAAACAAATGGGAATGAAAGTGCGTGACGAAATCCTTGCAAAACCTTCAGAATATCCCGTCCTTGACGAAAAGGCATATCCGCAAGCCTATGCTTATTTGCGTAAAATCACCAATAACGTGCTTAATTCAGGCAAATTGGCACACCGCAACGACTTTGATTGGGAAGTACGCATCATCAATGATGATAAAACGCTCAATGCTTTTTGTACGCCAGGTGGCTATATCTTCGTTTATACGGGGCTTATTAAATACCTTGATAATGAAGACCAACTAGCAGGCGTGATGGGGCACGAAATGGGACATGCAGACAAAGAACACAGCGCAAGGACAATGGAAAAGCAAATGGGACTTGGAATAGTGGCACAACTTGCAGGAGCAGTAGTTCCAGAGCAACTTTCGCAACTTACAACTATTTTTCTTGGGCTAAAATACAGCCGTGATTATGAAAAAGAAGCAGATGCAGCCTCTGTTGATTATCTTTCTGCCACCAAATATCAATGCAATGGCGCAGCAGGCTTTTTTGTAAAATTAGAAGCGGCAGGTGGAGCAAGACAACCAGAGTTTTTGAGTACGCACCCAGCACCAGAAAACCGTATCAAAAATATCAATACAAAAGCAGAAGGTCTGAAATGTACAACAAAAGCAGCTACAATTACTGAATATCAAGCATTTAAGAAAATGCTGCCAGGTACAGTAAAATAATTTCTTGAAGATTTCTAAAAATATAGACTAAAAAATTTGGTAGTCATAAAGGAATTACCTACCTTTGCACTCGCAAGCCGCAAATTTTGCTCCTTACGAATCCCCCAGGGTCGGAAGACAGCAAGTGTAGAAAGTTGAGCAATTGTGTGGCTTGTATTTTTTTAGAACTTAAATTAAGAGAATTTATACCAAAAACCCAGTCAAAAAATTTTTTGACTGGGTTTTGCTTTGAAAGAGTTTTTAGCATATCCTAATTAGAATACGTTACTTAGACTATTTTATTGTTAGGAAAAGCAATAGTAAAAGTAGTTCCTTCTTCTAATTTGCTGTCTATATTGATAGTTCCGCCTAATGTTTCTATTTGTAGTTTGACAAGATGTAGCCCCATACCCTTTCCTTCTACGTGATTATGAAAGCGTTTGTAAAGGCTAAATATTTTGTCGCCATATTTTTGCATATCAATGCCCATTCCATTGTCTTTAACGGTAATAATAGTCATATTTTTATCTTTTCTGGAAGAAATTTGAATATAAACTTGCTTGTCAATATTTCTATATTTGATGGCATTACTAACAAGATTATAAAAAATGCTATCAATATACAGACTTACAGAATGAATAGTGTTTACTTGAAAATCTACATCAAAAACAACATTGTTTTCTCTTATCTGACGTTCTAGTGTAGTACAAACGTGAACAAATTTGCTTTCTAAATCTACATCTTCTCTAAAATCTTTAAGATTATTTTTGATTTCAAGTAGTTTATTGAGGTCTCCAATGATTTCATCAAGTTCTTTTGCGGACACCCCAATTTTATCAATATAAAATCTATTCTCATTATTGAGAAGTCCACTTGCCTTAAAAACATCTAAAAGTCCCAACATACGTGCTACTGGCGCACGCAGGTTATGCGCAATGATATAGGCAAACTGTTCTAACTGTCCATTGTAAGAAATAAGTTCGTTGTTAGCATTAGAAAGATCTTTTGTGCGTTCAGCAATCTTAATTTCCAGTTGTGCATTAGAAAGATGGAGCGTTTTATTTTTTGCGGCAATATCATCTTTCTGCGCCATAATTTCTTCTCGTTGTTGTTGTATTTCTTCTTTTTGAAGATTTAGAATGGCATTAGCTATTTTTTGCTTTTTATTAGTAAAATAGAAAGAAAATAGTAAAACGAGTAGAAAAATAATACTTACAGCAAAGGCAACAGTTCTAAAAAAGGAAGATTTGTCTTGCATTTCTTGTTCCTTTCTGATAGAAATAATTTCTTGGTTTTTCGTTTTGAGCAAATCTTGCATCTGAAACTTGTTGGCTTCATTACTTTTCTTGTATTTGTAGAGCGTATCCAGTATTTCTTCTTTTTTCTTTTGGTATTCGTAAGCCTTTTGGAAATTATTTTGGACGCTATAAAACTCTGTGTAAGAAGTATAAATAGAAGATTTGACTAAAAAATCTCTTTCTTTCATTTTTTTAGCAAGTTCTACAGATTTAATGAGATTTTCTTCTGCATCTTTGAAACGCTTTTGTTCTATATAAATATTGGAAATGGTATTGAGGGAAATGACAGCGTTGGCTATTTCTCCAAATTGTATGCTATAAGCTACATCTGTTTTTAGGAGTTCTTCTGCAATATCAAATTTGTCCAGAATTCTATAAATTTCGCCTTTATTGCCAGAAATAATACCTATCCAGAGCAAATCTTGATGTTTTTTGGCAACAGCCAAAGCTTTTTCGTAATAAATCAGGGCAACGTGGTTGTCTTTTTTGTGTTTGTGGATAAGCCCAATGGCATTCCAAGTATTAATTTGGTAGCGTATAGGCAACGTTTCAAATTCTCCTTCTGACACTTCCATAAAACATTTCCTAGCATCTTGATACTGAAAAGCATTATAAAAAATCATAGCAGTTTCATAAAGTGTTATGATAGCATCTTGTTTGTAGCCAAGTGCTAAAAACTGTTTATTTGCCTCTTTATACTTCAAAAGTGCTTTATTATCCTCTCCTGCTTGGTTAAACATCTCTCCAAGACTTCTGTTGGTAACGGCTATTTCTAGAGGGAGATTACTTTTATTAGCAAAATCAACGGCTTTGAGTAGATATTCTATATTTTGGTCTTCTACATTTGTGGGTAGCCGCCAAATACTAAGATAAGCGTGAGGAATAAGAAAGAGATTATTACATTGTTTAAAAAGCACAAGATTGTCTTCCGCTATTTGGGTAGCGGTTTTTAGGGGAATAAGCAATAATTTTTGGTCTAATTTTTGATATAAACTATAATAGTTACTATTAATATTGATTTCACACAATTCTTTAGATATTTTTTTTATCTCTTCTATCTCTTTTTCTTGCATACTTTGCGCTATAAGCAGATTATTAGCCAATAAAAAAATTAGAAAAGTAAAAAAGATATTTTTAGTAGAATAAGTGTAATAATACTTAAAATAGTAGTTTATGTTGTTTTTGAATGATATTAACATCTCTAATTTATTTTTCAATTCAAATATACTTTATTATTTTACATTATTCTAAAAACACAAACTTTTTTTTATTATCTTTGGTTGTTTATTCAAAAAACATACGACAAATCAGTTAAATATACCTTTATATGCAAGTCTATAAAATTAATTATACCATTAAAAAGAAGTTTTTTCTTTCTTTTATATTTGTTTTTGTGTTAATGTTTTCTGCTAATGTTTTTGCACAAGGAGACCGTCTTACTTTACGTTTGTCAGGAACAGTAATTGATACAGATACAAGAAAACCAATGCTTTATGCTCACGTAATATTGCCTTCAGCAGGGGTAGGTACAACAACAGATGAAGATGGCAAATTTTCTATGATAGTAATGCCAGGAGATAGTTTGGTATTTTCTTTTGTATCTCATAGAACCATTTATTATAAAGTGCCAGCAGATAAAACAGAAGATTATACTGTTTATGTGGGTATGAGTGAGCAAACCCAAATGTTGAACCCAGTTGAGGTGTTTCCTTATCCAACAGAAAGAGATTTTAAAGAGGCTTTCCTAAAACGTGAGCTAGAAAGCAAAGAATTAAAAGAAATAAAGAAACGTCTTTCTCCAGAAACCATTGAAAAACTTGCAATGCGTACACAAGCAGATGGCGGAACAGCAGCACAATACAATATGCGCTCACAAGAATACCAAATAAATAATCAATATATGTTCCCTACATTGCAATTACTTAATCCTTTTGCGTGGGCGCAATTCATCAAATCTGTTAAAAACGGAGATTTGAGTAAAGAAAAATTTAAAAAATATAATCAATATAACAAACCATAGGAAGAAGTACGAAATAAGAAGTACGAGGTACGAATGTAAAGTATTCAAATCAAAAAAAGCCTTTCCAAACTTTGGAAAGGCTTATTTTGATTATTTCTTGGTATATAACATTTTTTTGCGTTATTTACACAAGTTCTAAAAATTCAATTTAAGTAAAATGCGCATTATCTATATTCATCAATATTTCAAAAAAATAACTGAAAACGGTTCTCACCGCTCTTGGTATTTGGCAAATGCGCTTGCTGGTGCAGGTTTTGATGTAGAAATGATTACAGCACACAATCTCGCTCCAATAACAGAAAAAATAAATGAAACTTTTACCATTCATTATCTAAATATACCTTATGATAATGATTTTGGTTTTTTGAAAAGAATTTTAGCATTTTTGTCGTTTTTTTGGAAAAGTTTTTTTCTTGCAAGAAAACTAATCAAACAAAATCAGAAAAATAATAAATCAGAAAAAAACATTATCTACGCTACTTCTACGCCACTTACGGTCGGAATTACAGCATTTTTGTTGGAGAAATTTTACAAAATCCCTTATTTTTTTGAGGTACGAGATTTGTGGCCAGACGCTCCAATTCAAATGAAAGTTATCAAAAATGCCATTTTGATAAAAATATTAAAGTTTTTGGAAAAAATAATCTACCAAAATGCAAGCAAAATCATTACACTTTCACCTGCTATGCAAACACATGTAGAGGAAGTTTTGAAAAATACAAAAACTCAAAAAGAAACACTGATGTTTCCTAATATGTCAGATAATGAGTTTTTCTCTCACAAAACTGGCAAAAAAGTTTTAGATAATTTTTCAGTGGTTTATTTTGGTACTATTGGCAAGGTAAACCATTTGGAATACCTGCTTAATATTGCTAAATTGGGTCACGAAAACAACAAAAAAGTTGATTTTTTTATTGTTGGAGATGGTGCTGAGAAAAAAAGATTAGAAGATATTGCTTATGATTTGCCAAATGTATTATTTATAAAAGCTATTCCAAAAGATTTAATGAATATTTTTTTGGGTGAAATGTCCGCTGTTTATGTATCTTTTTTGGATATTCCTGTACTTGAAAGTTGTAGTCCAAACAAGTTTTTTGATTCTCTCGCAGCAGGAAAACTTTGTATTACGAATACAAAAGGTTGGTTAAAAACCCTTGTAGAAGATAATAAATGTGGTTTTTATGCTTCTCCACACAATCCAGCAGATTTTTGGAAACAGTTAGACGTTTTTATCAATGATGGAGAATTGCTAAAAAAATACGAACATAATGCCCGCCACTTGGCTGAAACAAAATTTGATAAAAATAAAATTTGTACAGATTTTATACAAGTTTTTCAGTAAATTGGTAGCAAAATTGGTAATTACTTAATAATTAGAAAATAATGTTTAATATAAAAATAAAACCCTATACGCTTAATTTCTGTTTTGATGCCACTACTTCACGTGGCACACTCAATACAAAACAAGGTTTTTATGTGTATCTTTCCCATTCACAAGTACGTACAGATACAGGTGCAAGCGTGGGTGTGGGAGAAATCCCTATTTTGGTAGGTCTTAGCCCAGACGACCGCCCAGATTTTACACAAGTTTTAGACGAGATTTGTGAAAAAATTAATAAAACAGAAGATTTTTATTCCTTTAATGAGATTATTAAAAAGTGTGCTTTGAGCGTACCTGCGGTAGCTTTTGGATTAGAAACGGCACTAATGGATATGGCGCAAAAAGGCACAAAAATGATTTTTAAAAATGATTTTTCAGTAGGAAAAGCTCCTATTGCTATCAATGGACTGATTTGGATGGGAACAAAAGAATTTATGTACGAACAAATCAAAGAGAAAATCAAAGAAAATTATACTTGTATCAAGCTAAAAATTGGTGCAATTGATTTCAATGAAGAACTAAACCTACTCAAATACATCAGAGAGCAATTTTCCGCTGATGATATGATTTTGCGTGTTGATGCTAATGGGGCATTTGCACCTGAAAATGCACTAGAAAAACTCAAACAATTATCTGAATTTGAAATACATTCTATTGAACAACCTATCAAAAACGGACAAATCAATGAAATGGCTAGCCTTTGTCAAAATTCTCCTATACCTATTGCCCTTGATGAAGAACTGATTAGTGCAGGAATTTACCGCAAAAAACGAAAACTCATACAAGACATCAAACCACAATTTTTGGTGCTAAAACCTAGCCTTTTGGGTGGATTTGAAGCAACAGATGAGTTTGTAGATATTGCAGAAGAAAATTGTATTGGCTGGTGGGCAACTTCTGCATTAGAAGGAAATATAGGGCTAAACGCTATTGCACAGTGGACAGCATCAAAAAATTATGTTGGTTATCAAGGACTTGGTACTGGGCAACTTTATGAAAACAATATAAATTCTCCTCTAAAAGTTGAAAATGGCTATATCTATTATGACAATAAAGTAACTTGGGGCGAAGTATAGCCCCCTAACCCCCAAAGGGGGAATAAAAAAATACTATATTTTTTCAAGCTATGGTAAAATAATCAGTAAAACAAATTATATTTAAGCCGTAAAACTTTTCCACAACCTTTATTCCCCCTTTGGGGGTTAGGGGGCTATTCACAAAAAATATGCAACAAGAATTAGATAATCTTTATGATTTGCTTGCTAGTGACGACACTAACAATATTTTGCTGGGCTTTCAGCTTATCCCTAATTATCCCATTACGCCAATTATGATGGCACATATTGCAGCACTAGCAAATAGTGATATGTTGTCTAATTATTATTACTTTGATGAAAAGGTAAAAAAAGATGCCAAGAGGTTACTAAAAAAATATGCTTCAAAGCAACTCAAAGAAACAGTTGAGAGCCATAAAATTATTGATATGTATAATCAAGAACAAGTGGCAAGTTGGGCGAAAGCTATCATCAATTTGGAAGAAATAGATAAAAATACGTTTTTTAACTACATTCTTCAAAATGCAGGAGATGATTTTATGATGTATTGTTTATCTACTTTTGATGAAATTATTGCTGCCAAAAATGTTACTTACTTGTATTTGGATAATAAAAATGTGCAAGAAATAACCAAAGTTTTACCCAAATTACCTGATTTGGATAACTTTAATGCAACAAACTGTGGCATCAAAGAAATGAGTTTTACGGCACTTCCACGACTTTCTCAACTTAATTTGGCGCAAAATCTTCTTACAGAAATAGACAAAAGCATTACTTCTCTCACAGGAATTAGTGGGCTTGATTTCTCTGGGAATAGGCTTAGAGAAATCCCTGAAGCGGTTTTGAAGTTGCGTTACCTTAATACACTCACTTTATCAAATAATATGATTAGTGAGTTGCCAGATAATATGTCTAAAATAAAGCATCTTAATACGCTTTATTTGGAATTTAACCGCATAGAAAGCCTGCCAAGCAGTTTTTGTGAAATGGGGAAATTGCAATATCTTTACCTTGGAAACAATGCTTTGAAAGAATTACCTGAAAATATTTCAGAGTTCAAAATACTTAATTCTTTGAATATCAATAATAATCAACTACAAAAATTTCCAGATGCCATTTGTGAGATAAAAACACTCACGAGCATTTATGCACCCTATAACCAACTGAAAAGTCTTCCAGAAAATTTGCACTTAGCCAAAGCCTTGACTAGTTTGGACGTGAACAATAACAGGCTTACAACACTTCCTACCATAAAATGGGCAGAAGCTGTGTTTAATTCTCTTAATTTCTCTAATAATAATATCAAAACGCTACCTGCTGATTTTTTTGATATGAAGGAAGTTTCTTCTATTTATATGAGTTATAATTTGCTAAAAACACTCCCAGAAATTAGCAAAAAACAACTAATGCTTCATACACTAGAAGTCAGTAACAATCAAATCAAAGAATTGCCAGAAACTTTTGGAAACCTTGCCAATCTTAATACGCTTTATATAAGTTACAATAACCTTCAAAAATTGCCAAAAAGCATCAATAACTTATCAGAATTAAGTTATTTGGACTGCACAAACAACCGTTTGGAAGCACTACCTGACATGAGCAACCTCAAAAAACTCAATACGCTGTCTTTTGGGCAAAACAGAATTAGTAAAGTGTCAGAAAATATTCACGAAATGACAAATGTGAATAATATTTATTTGGGTAATAATAAACTCAAAAAGCTACCAGAAAGCATTAGCAAAATACCAAAATTACAGTATTTTGACGCACCCAATAATCTTTTGGAAGCACTACCAAAAGATATTCTAAAAATGCCATCACTTACAAGTTTAACTGTAAGTAGCAATAAAATAAAAATTATTCCTGAAAGTTCTAAAGACACTCGTTTGCTTAATTATGTGAGTTTGAGCAATAACCTCATCAAGGAAATTCCTGCTGATTTTTGCAAGAATCTCACATCTTTGCAAACATTGGATATTGCTAGCAATAAACTCACAAAACTTCCAGAAAATATAGGTGAACTTAACAGTTTAGCTAATCTGTATCTAGGTTATAACCAGATTTCAGAGCTTTCTGGAAGTGTTTTTGACTTGTATTACTTGACGTATTTGGATATTTCTTCTAACAAAATCAAGCAAATTAGTGATGAAATAAAAAATCTTACTAACTTGAAAAATCTGTATTCTGCCAGCAATAAAATAGAGGAAATCCCTGCAGGTTTGGGAGAACTTGAGATGCTTGAAAACATTGATTTTTCGTATAATCCTATCAAAAAAATCAGTTGTGATTTTTCTAAAATGGAAAGATTGCAAACAATTTCTATGAATGGCGTTAAATTAAAGACTTTTCCAAAAAGCCTTTGTCAATTGGAAAGTCTGCAAAATTTATACTTTGATTCTGCTGGATTTGTAGAAATTCCTGATGAAATATGTCAAATGACCAACTTAAGAATACTAAGTTTGAGCAATAATAAAATAACATCTTTGCCAAAAAATATACATCAACTAGCTAACTTAGAATACCTCTATATTGGAGGTACACTAATGCCTGAACAAGAAATGAAACGTATCAAAAAAGCGTTGCCAAACACAATGATTTATTAGCAAAGAACTAAATACAAAAAACCACCCAAATAAGGTGGTTTTTTGCTTATACAAGTGCTTGAATATATTGTTTGACATGATTTACTATCAGATGGGAACACCTGACAACATAGGAAATCAAGGGTCTTGACATTCACATCTTGATTTTTTACCCATTCTATCTATATAATTTTATATTTTTTAAAATTCTTAATTCTTTCAATTGCTTTTTTATCAAGTTTATTAGGTATTTCTTTCTCAACCCAGCTTATAACTTCTTCTATGGTATTGATTTTTTCGCAACAATTTAATCCTTCAAAGAAATACAATTTACCTTCTGAAAGTATTAGTATTAAAGATATTCCATCCATTGATCTAAGAGACCCAATTATGGTATACGTGATTATTCTTAAACTCAATACACCTTTCTCTCTTATTGGGAGTTATATTTAACGTATCAATTATATCGTAAATATAAAAATTATAAAAATTTTCATATACTATTTCATATAGTTTAGAATATTTTGGGAAATAATATTCATGTAGCTTATTTAACTTTTTACAAATAGTATCTAATATAGGCTTTCTAACATATAGAATATCCTTATTCTTTGGATAGCTCTTCTTAGAGTATGTTTAGAAACTATCTTATAGAAATATAACAATGTAAAATATTGCGTATCTTTTGTAATTTTGTATAAAATTATCACAATTATATTC
>JAYVHJ010000109.1:0-3540 GCA_043771315.1 Raineyaceae bacterium | reverse complement strand
TCATAGAATATTTAACTTTGTATCACAAACTAAAAAAACTGTGTACGGTAGCAAAATAAATGGTACAAAAACTCTTAGGTGTAACCTTTTCAAATTCAGAGTTTTAACCAAATTACGCCTAAATGGTTTATCATCTCATAAAATCCCTCTTAAAAGCAATTTTGAGAGGGATTTTTGTTTTAAACTTGGTATCAAGAAGAAACTATTTACACTTTAGGAATATTCATCTTATTCCATTTTCTTATTTCTTCCACAGCTCCAATCACCTTATTTTTTAAGTCTAGGCTTTCCAAATCCTTAGGTTCAATAAAATCAATGATTTCTGAAGCATACTTACTCTTATTTAAATTATACTTCAATTTATTTAAGGTATCTACTTTTGAAATACTATCTTCTATTTTTACATTTAGCTCATTTAAAAAGCTACCTTTTATTTGATGCTTATCTAAAAGCCAATTTTCTATAGTTTCAGATGTAAGATAATTTTCTATTTCTCTACCTTTTGTTATCCACACATTATTATCTCCAATTTCGCTTTGTATTCTTAGTTTTGTTTGATTTAGTTTATCAGTTATGCGCTTGCCGTCTTTATCCATAAGTACAAAAGCATTGGTATTCAGTTTAAGTAATGGAATAAGCTCTTTATTTAAACATTCATAATCAAGCGAAAGATTGGCAAGCAAACGACCTCCATAAAACATTATTGAGTAATGATAGCCCTCTATTAAAGTATTATCAATTAAACTAATCCATTTATTAAGATATGTTCTATCACTTGGTCCTTCAACCCAAATTATTCCATTGCTTTGTAAAATGTCACTTGCTTTGAATTCAAGGTCGTCTAATATTGTTTTGGCATCACTTTGTTTAAAAATTGATGATATAGAAGTTATTTCCTCAGTTTTTTTGATATGAAAAATTTGAGTATCTTCTAATGAACTATATAAATCTATTACAATATTTGAGTGTGTTGTTAGAAATAATATACATTTATTTTTTTGTGAAAATTCAAATAGATAATAATACAATCTTCTTTGTAAAGAAGGATGCAAATTATTTTCTAGCTCTTCTAAAGCAAATACATAATCTGCTATTTCTTTTTGATCCATTCCTGGTGTAATATGTAGCAAAATTAAGACTAAAAGAACTGTCTTTACGCCACTACCCATTTTTGAAAGTGGAACTCTTCCATCAAATTTGCTTTCAAAATAAATTTCCCAATTTTGGTCTGCATTTTGCTGAACTAAAATTCTTGTAAATTCTATATCTGGGTTTAATATTTTATTAAGTTCTCGCAATAATTTTACTTCAACTAAATTACTATCTTTATCATTATGGTTAATTATAGATTGAATTAAGTTAGTAGCACCTGTTCCATTAGCACTAACATTCATTTGACTGTTTTGTTGTTCAGGTTGAATATCTCTTTCAGCACTTAAATGCCTAAATGATTTACCTTGAAGTGGTGAAATAAGTCGTGTAGCATATGTTTCCAAATAATTTCTTGTAGGTGGAGAAAACTCTACATTAACATTAACTCCTAAAAATTTTTTATTCAAGTTTTCAGCTACTGTATAAGTTAAAATTGAATTAGAATATGAAAATATTTCAGGTAAGTATGTAGCCCTACTTTCATTTGGAAAAAAATCATTAATTAGTGTACGAGTAATAATATGCTCAAAAATAATTTCGGGATTTTGCCCATTTCTTTTGCTATCTAAAAAATATTTATTTCCATCTGTTAGGAATTTAATAGTTTCAATAAGTGAACTTTTTCCTGCATTATTCTTGCCAATAATCACATTAACAGGTTTTATATTTTCAATAGTTACTTCGTTAAAACACTTGTAATTTTTAATTATTATTTTGTCAAATTTCATTTTTCTTGTTGTTATTTTTTTGTTTTTTACTACTCCATTTAACATACACAACTGCATAATTACAATAAAACATATTATTATTAAAACAAGTTATTCCAAATCTTTAAAATTTGGAATAACTGATTTCAATGTAATTAGCTTTTTTCAAAACTCATACTCTTTCCAACTATTTTTAAGTTCTATATCTCTCCAAAGTATATTTTCACCATTAATATTTAGTTTTAAAATATGGTCAAGCCCTACGTGTTCAGATAAAAACAATGCCAAATATTCAAAATTCTTAGTTAGTCCAATAGAATTTTCTTTGTTATCAATAACAACATAGGCTTTACATATTGTACAGCCTATTTCAAATAAATCATTGGAGGCTGAGGGCAAATCATCTTTCGTAGAGTCATAAATAAATGTTTCTCTCTCCTTTTTATGGAATTCTATGTAATTAGAAAAACAATTTTCATTACAAAACCATAAAAAAGGGTTTTTCATCAGATTCCCATTTTGCTTTCTCAAATCTTCATTTTGACCTAACTCTTTATTACAATCCGCACAAACTATATTACCTTGATACTGAGAATCAAAACAAAAACTTCTTGATAAGATATCCTCTTTCCATTCATTTCTTTCTTCATCTGCTTCCCAAGGAACTTGTATAGTACCATCATTAATAAGCAATAAATTGCCATCTAGATTATTACAATTTGCGTGAAGGGATAAAAAACGCTTTGCAATTTTATCTCCAATTTGAAAACCTCCCCATTTAAAAGACTTTTGTGAACCAAGCCAAATGTGGGTTTTACACTTTTTACATCCAATACTCCACTCTACACCCATAATTTTTTAATTTCTATGAATTATTAATGAATTCAAAATGCAATTATCATTAAAACAAGTTATTCCAAATTTTAAAGATTTGGAATAACTATTATTTCAAAGAAATCTATTTAAAAGCTTTTTTCAAAACCCAATCTCGCCAAACGGCTGTTAGCCATTGTATCTAATTTTCTATTTCTTTTCTTCATCAAATTCTTCTCGCCATAATCCAAACTTCACCATATTACCTTGAAATTTTTCATATTCTTTTTGTTTAACTAACCTTTCCCATTCTTCATCATTCACTTCTTTTTTATTAAATGATGGTAGTTTTTCTGATTCAGAATATTTTATACTGTCAATCCTTTTATTAATTCTTATTTTTTGTTCAGAAGTTAGTTTTCTAGCAATTTGTTTCCATAAATCTGAAATTGGATTTTTAATAACTAGTTGAGATAATGTTTCAATTTCCTCGTCATTTAAGTTTTTAGGAAATTTGTCTAGATTAAACACGTTCATAGATAATTAATTTAAAATCTTCGTTTTCTCAATATAACGCCCAACGTAAAGGGCTTGTGGCAGGTGGGAACTGTATACTTTCAAGACGAAAGTAGTGAGAGTATTTTTATTTTCCAAATAAAATGTAATTTATCCCGTATTTACATCTAAAATAGCATAAAACTATTTTTTCATTAAGAAAAACAAAACAAAATACGTATTACGCATTTTATTTTGTTTCCTAGAATAAATCTATTCAAAAGCTTTTTTCAAAATCTCTTCTTGTTCTTTGCTTGTTTTTAGAATTTGGAACAAGTTTTATGAATAAGTAAATAATTATTAATAAATTATA
>JAYVHJ010000108.1:0-2182 GCA_043771315.1 Raineyaceae bacterium | reverse complement strand
TTGCAGTAAAAGTAGTAGCATTATTGCTTGTAGGCAAATTTTGATTTGGAATACCTGCCAACTCATTTTGTAGCCAAACTGCACCACCAGCACCAATAGAAGTATGGTCTTCATTTGTTGGAGGGGCATAATACGCATCAAACGGTGTTTCTCCACTACATACCAAACTACGGTTATTCATTACCTCATTCCAATTTTGGTTAGTGCCAGTATAAGCTATACCAGATTTGGAAGGAATAAAACACAAATTAGGATAAGATACGTTACCACTTATTTCACCAACAAATGGAATACTTTCTGATTTAAACCCATCTAAAATCTCTTGTGAAGAATTAAACCAACCTCCTTGCACTTTGTCCAAAGAACCAAAACTATTATAAGCAATAGCATTGCCTTGTCCTGCCTGAAGACCAAGTAAACCAGAAATATAAACTCTTGTTTCTCGCACTTTGCCAACAGTATTATTGGCAGGTGCAAAATACGTTAGAAATTCTAATCCGTGTTTGAGTAAACCAAATAAGGAGAACAAAGAACGCTTTTTAATGATAATATTCATATAATCTCCTGATGCATTACCATAATATTCTAAGCCACTAAGCGTACCATTGATAAGTGCCACTTTGCGCAAATTCTTAGGAAAACCATTAGAACCAGCCAAACCATTACTTGTAAGGTTTGCTACAAAAATATTTCTGTACCAATTTTGCTTATCCACAGTGCTACTATAATGTGAAAGTAGCTGCTGACGGGTGGCAGGATTATTTAGTTTGACTTGTAGCTTAGTTGCGGCTGTTGCAAATGTACCGCTTAAACTCTCTAATAGTTTTTGAGAGCCAATAGGAATATTTGCGCCATTGTGAGGGCTATCAAAACTTATCCAAAGTTTGGTGTTGTGGTTTAAGCCGTTTTTCTCCATATATGCAAGTGCATAACGACTAATCAATCCACCCATGGAAGGTCCGACAATGGTTATCTGCTCTATACTGCCTGCTGCTACCATTTGCGCCTTGATATTTTGGATAAGCGCAACAAGTACCATAGCATTGCGCTCTATGTAATCTGTGCCACCATCTACTCTAGTATAGTTTGAGGTGATATAATTGGGGAAGTTCAAAATAACCAAATCATAACCTGATGCACGAATATCTCTACCAAAATTAGCTGCACCATTATTATATTCTAGTTTTTTTGTATATATTGTTGGGATTTTTCTTTCGTCTAATGCATCAAAACCATCAAGAAAAATAATTGGTTTTGTAACATTATGGGCTGTTTCGTTGCAGGGCTTTGAATTAGCAGGATTACTAGAATAATAGTAACCTACATCACCTCTACCCAAAACAGGTAAATCACCAGCTTCATAACCAGTAAAAGGGATAGTTGCTTCAATATTTCCACCATAACCAGCTCCAGGAACTGCAGGAGGAATAAAACAAGGGTCACCAATAGCACGAGCTGTAGTAGAAATATCATTTTCTACTTCTATTGTGGCATAAGTAGTTGTTTTTGTACCATTTTTGTAGCTGATGCTAAATGTAATGGTTTGCGTGCCTACTTTTGAAAAAGCCAATTTGATAGTATTACTATAATAGGGGGGGGGTAATACTTATTTTTCTATCTGCTATGGCTACCTCTATGTTGCTGATATTCTTCTCATTATTTGTAAAAAGAAAATCCCTAGAGAACTCAAATGTATAGCTTTTACCAGCTATCAAAGGCTTTTCATTCAAAATAGCACCAACAAAAAGCTGGCTACTTTTAAAAACAGTACCTTCTTTTACTTGCTTGTAAGGCAAATTGGGTGCAGTTTGTACTAAAATACCATTTTTGATAGCCATACTATCCAAATAGTGCATATTGGCACTAATGATACCCACAGGAATAGTACCTAAAACCTTATGTGTAAGCACCTTGTCCAAGTGCAGTTTATGGTTTAGCTGATTACTTGCTATTTGTAGCTCGTAATATGCCTGCTCCCAATGATTACGAGAAGAAGTATTATACTGCTCCATACCAAAATACTGCAAATCCACTACTGGAGCGGCTCTATCATACAAAACACTACCTGCAAACTTTGTTTGGTTGATGTTCTGAAACAAATAATCTACTTTCTTGGAGTAGGTGCTTGTATCCACTTGTGCAGATACTTTGTAAGTTGCTAAGATTAGCAACAAAATTAGAA
>JAYVHJ010000107.1:0-2000 GCA_043771315.1 Raineyaceae bacterium | reverse complement strand
AATAATTTTATCTCAAAAAATAATGACACCAGAACAAATAGCCACCAAAACTACTTATTTTAGTATCATTAGTAATACTGTTTTGGCACTTTTGAAAGGATTTTTTGGGTATTTTGGCAATTCTTATGCATTAGTAGCTGATGCCATAGAATCTACAACTGATATTTTTGCCTCTTTTCTTGTTCTTTTTGGTATAAAGTATGCCAGCAAACCCGCTGATGAAGACCACCCTTATGGTCACGGTCGTGTAGAGCCACTTATTACTTTTTTGGTAGTAGGTTTTCTTGTTATTTCTGCTACAATTATTGCTCATGAAAGCATACAACACATACAGACACCTCACGAACTTCCAAAACCTTACACTTTGCTTGTTTTAGGAGCTATTATTATTTGGAAAGAAACGTCTTTCCGTCTTGTGATGCGCAAAGCAAAACAAACTAATAGCAGTTCTTTGAAAGCAGATGCTTGGCATCATAGAAGTGATGCTATTACGTCTGTTGCGGCATTTATTGGTATAAGTATTGCCTTATTTTTTGGTAAAGGTTATGAGGCAGCAGATGATTGGGCAGCACTTTTTGCAGCTTTTTTTATACTTTATAATAGTTATCTTATTTTCAGACCTGCATTAGGAGAGATTATGGACGAACATTTTTATGACGACCTCATAAAAGAAATAAGAACTATTGCACAAGGAGTAGAAGGCATATTGGGGACAGAAAAATGTTTTATCCGCAAGTCAGGAATGAAATTTCACGTAGATTTACACGCTATTGTGGCAGCAGAAATTAGTGTAAAACAAGGGCATGAGCTTGCACACTTACTAAAAGATAAACTCCGTTTAGATTTGCCACAATTAGGACACGTGCTTATACATATAGAACCCTACAAAGAAGCATAATTTTAATAAACTGACTATTCACCATTTACAATTATTTATTCCTTGTAATTTCTCCTCTTATCTTGCTTAATGCCTCTGGCGTGATACCTAAGTAAGATGCTATCATCTTTTGTGGCACTCTTTGCACAATATTGGGATAAGTCTTGATAAAATCTTCATATCTTTCTTTTGCAGTAGCACTCATCAACAAAAGTACCCTTTTTTGAAGAACTGCAGCACGTTTCATCAGCCTTTCTACTTCTGTGGATACTGTATTTGACTGTGTCTTGTTCATCTGTTCAAAGGTATCTTTGTCCAAAAGCTCAACTTCTGTTTCTTCTAGTGCATCAATATACAAATCAGAAGGGATATTGTAGATTTGAGAAACCATATCTGTAATAATCCAGTTTTCTGGCGCAAACATAAATATATGTTCTTTGCCTTTTTCGTCAATAGTATAGCTTCTTAGCAGTCCTTTGCGCACAAAATAGGTTTTAGTAGCTATATCTCCTCTACTTAAAAGTATTTGCCCTTTATTGATGGTTTTTATCTTGTTTGGGTTGTCTTGTGTTGGTTGCATTTTAGGTGATTTTAGCTGAAAAATCAAAAAAGTTGGTATAATTACAACTTCAAATGTAAGATTTTTTTGAGATTTTTGTATTAAGAAATTGTAAAGTAAATTTTTTTAGTTACTTTTAGGCTGAAACTTATATATAGTTTTGGTTGGGTTTAGTTTTAAAATCCTCTCATTTAACCTTTCTTATTCCTCTGATTATCTTATGTAATAAATACCAAAAGCGGGCTATAATGCCTAATTTCCCTCGTATTTCAATTATAATTGCTAGTATTTTAATTACTAGAATTCTTATTTACTTTACTTTAATTCAACTAATTTTTTGGTTTATGAACAACATTCACAACTTCTTGCGAACGAGACGAACACCTTTTGGGGGTTCTTTGTTGGCTATTTTAATTACGCTTTTCACATGGGGAAGCGCAAACGCACAAGTAAACACTAATGGTGGGTCTGGGCTTGCGGCTACATACACAAGTTTAGACCTTGCTATACAAGCTCTTAATGGATTGCCTGCTGTTACTGCACCAGTTGTTATCAGTCTTACTG
>JAYVHJ010000106.1:0-5340 GCA_043771315.1 Raineyaceae bacterium | reverse complement strand
AAAAGCTAAAGATGGTTTCTGAATCATTAAAAAATAATTATGAATGAAATACAAATTTTTTATAACACAAACATAACACAAATAATTGATTTTTTGTGTGTTTGCAAAGTAAAATCTAGTGAAATTCAATAATCAAAAACAAATATGCTATTTTGGCATTTGTAATGTGTACCACTTTTTCCTAAGCTGCTGGCAATGTTTCTACTAAAATTTCGTTTCCTATTTTGTCGTAATACGTACAAGTCATTTTTTCAAGTGAAACAAACCATTTTTCTATACCTGTTTCTGCGCAATGAGTACAAAATGTATAATAATCAGTTTCTCCTTGTTGATGAATTTTTAGATAATGGCTAAATTTTTCTTTGTTGCTTTTATCATCTATTATCAAATCTGCATATTTTGGTTGAGATTTTGTTTGAAAATCATTTTTTCCAAAATATTCTGTGTGGCTATCCAAAACCCACGTTTCAAATGCTATTACCCCAAGTTGTTTGATTTCCTGAATGTATTTAGGGAAATCTGCTCCTGATTTCACTTTCTTATGAGCCAATTCAATTTCTATTACTGTAAACATTGTTGTGAAATTTAGTGAAATATAAATATTATGTTAGTTTAGATTTTCCAAATCTATCCAAAATTACTCAAATATAATTGAAATAAGTGAAGAACAATACATAACCTCAAGAATAGTTATCCATTTTTTTCTTTCATACTTCTATGTGAAGTGATTTTGCAATTTTTTCATAAAAATTACTTGATTTTATTAAATCCAATCAAAAAAATTTCTAAATTTGGAAAATAATTGTGTTGTCAAAAAATCACATCACAATATCAAATATTATACATTAAATATTCCATATCAAAATGAACGCATACATTGTAGCAGGCTACCGCAGTGCGGTAGGAAAATCTAAAAAAGGCGGTTTCCGCTTCACTCGTCCAGATGATTTGGCAGCAGACGTAATCAAACACCTACTTGCAGCTGTACCAAACCTTGACCCAACCCGCATAGACGACCTTTTTGTAGGAAATGCCGTTCCTGAAGCAGAACAAGGTATGCAAATGGGACGTATGATTTCATTGCTTTCTTTGCCAATGAATGTACCAGGACTTATTATGAACCGTTATTGTGGCTCTGGAATTGAAACAATTGCAACAGCTTGCGCTCGTATTAACGCAGGAATGGCTGATTGTATTATTGCAGGCGGAACAGAATCCATGTCGCTTGTGCCTACAATGGGATATAAAACGGCTTTAAACTGGAAAATTGCTGACAAAACGCCTGAATATTATCTAGGAATGGGCGGAACTGCAGAACAAGTAGCCAACGACTTCAAAATATCTCGTGAGAAACAAGATGAATTTGCTTTTTATTCTCACCAAAAAGCCATCAAAGCTATCACAGAAGGTAAATTTAAAGATGAAATAGTGCCTATCAACGTAACTGAAACTTATGTAGAAAATGGACAAAAGAAAGAAAAATCTTTTGTGGTAAGTGTTGATGAAGGACCTCGTTTGGATACTACTATTGAAGGTTTATCTAAATTAAAGCCTGTTTTTGCTGCAAATGGTAGCGTTACGGCTGGTAATTCTTCTCAAACATCAGATGGAGCAGCGTTTGTATTAGTAATGTCTGAAAAAATGGTGAATGAATTAGGCTTAAAACCTATTGCACGTATGGTTGCGTATGCAGCAGAGGGCGTAAATCCTCGTATTATGGGTATAGGACCTGTGGCGGCTATTCCAAAAGCACTCAAACAAGCAGGACTTACTTTGGCTGATATTCATCAAATTGAGTTAAACGAAGCATTTGCAGCACAATCTTTGGCTGTAATTCAAGAGTTAAACCTTGACCCTTCTATTATCAATGTCAATGGTGGTGCTATTGCGCTTGGGCATCCGCTGGGTTGTTCTGGTGCAAAACTTTCTGTGCAACTCTTCAATGAAATGCGCCGTAGAGGGCAGAAATACGGTATGGTAAGTGCTTGTGTTGGTGGTGGACAAGGTATTGCAGGAATTTATGAACTTTTGTAAGTAATAGATTTTCTGAACATTTTATCATTAAATTAAAATCATTAAGCACGCAATTTTTGCGTGCTTAATGATTTAGCACCTATCCAAAATGAAAATAATAGGACACCACACTTGCAGTAGTAATGGAATTATCCAAGAAATAGAACAAAAAGGAGCATTTTTATCTACTCATCTTGAAGAAAACTTAAATCAACATAAATTTTTAGGCTCTGGTTATTATTTTTGGGATAATAATTTGAATATGGCACATTATTATGGGCAAGAAAATTATAAGAGAAAATACTACATATTTGAAGCGGAATTAAATTTAATTGATGATTATTTTTTAGATTTGGCAGGAAACAGAATTGATATGATTTATTTCCAAGAGATTATGAGTAAGTTGCAGGAAATAGATGAAAGTACAAAAGATTGGACTTTAGTACAATTCATAGAATTTCTAAAATCTAAAAATGAATTCCCCTACCGTGCTATAAGGGCAGTAAATACAGTTACTAATCCAAAAAAAGTAATGAAATTTGTTCAAGGACGAGATGATTTTATAAACCTAAATCCAATTTTCATTGTTTGTCTTTTAGATAAGAAAAATGATATTGTTACTTCGTTCAAACACATTAAAACATTCCCTCAAAATGGATAACAAGGCACAAATACATCAAAATATTATGGCGTTTTTGGAGAATTATCTACAACAAACGCCCAAAAGTATTATTAAAGAAGAAATACAAGAAATTAGTAAAATGAATGCTGAAGGTGTTTCTGCACAAGAATATTTCTTAAATTTTGATAAATATTATTTAGGTTTGAAAGTACCTGTTAAAAAATGTAAACTTCAGTGGCAAAACATTTTTGGCAAGCATCTAATTTATTACGAATATAATCAGCCAGATACTGAATTTTGTAACATAAAAATTGGTGTTGATATTACCTCTACACAACTTGCAAATACATAAATCTTGTAACTCTACAACACAATTGTAAAAGCAACTCTACGGTTTTTAGTACGTCCTTCTTCTGTTGTGTTGGGTGCGACTGGCATAGACTTTCCTGCGCCTTGCGTTTCTAACCTTTTTTCATTTATACCCTTAGCAATCAGATATTTACGTACTGCATCAGCTCGTCCTTTTGAGAGAATAATATTGTTGGCATCTGTTCCCACGTTGTCGGTATGACCAATAATTTTTATTTTGATAGCAGGCGTTTGTGTCATAATTTGCACCAGCAAATTAAGTTCTACAAATGAGGCATCTTTAAGAATAGTCTTAGCAAAATCAAAGAAAATATGATTTAAAACAATAGTTTTTCCTGCTTTGAGCGGTGTAAGTTTGGCATTAAATGTATTGTTTTTGAGTTTGTTTGTTTCTATTTGTTCTATAATAGGATAAAAACCATCAGCTGTAATAATCAAGTCATAAACCTTATTTTTAAGAAGCTCCAAACGTATTTCCCCATCTTTGAAAGTCATTTCTTGTAGATTTTCACCTGTTTTATAGGTGATTTTTCCATTAATATTTTTCTTTGTATCTTCATCAGTAATTTTATTTATATAAGTAATGGTAGTAGGTTCTTTTGGAGCATACGGGTCATAAACTTCCTCCACAAACACATCATCAATGTAATAATAAGCAGAAGAATCTGTACTTGCAGGCTCTCTTTCTAATGTGGTGCTTTTATTATCAAACATATTTCCCAGCAAAAACTTAGTATAATTATCATCAGCAATGAACGTTCCTTGTACTTGTGTCCAATTTTTTTGATACAAAACACGGTCGTGTTTGATGTGTGCTTTGTTTGCTTTTGTATCTTTTTCAGGATTGTGAGTGAACAAAATACCCATATTATTGGAAGAAAAGCCAGAATATTTTTCTGACAAACTTGCCTTAAAACCTGCCCTATATCTTTTGCCTTTTTGCAGGGGCGAGGTAAGTTCTCCGCCAATAATTTCGTTGGGTGCAGTACGGTGAAAAGTAGTTATTCCTGCATACGCTCCGCCTGTGGGCGCAGTTTGTGCACCAAAAAAGTTGTTAGGAACGCCTGTCGTACCATTTTTGCAGCAACTGTGCATTAGCTCGGGTGTACCTTGATATCTTTTCCAAAACTTAGCTTTTTCTAGTTCATCAAAATCAATAGGACAAGACGTTATTTGCTCAAAGCTATGGTTTTTTACAAGATTTTCAGGTTTAGGAGTATTTTCTGCGTTTGTTTGGGCAAAAATATTACCAGCCACCAGCAAAAAAACTAATAAAAGTATAGGAGGAAATAGCGTTTTCATCTTTTTGTATTTTGTGATATTTATTCAAAAACAAATCACCACAAAAACATAAATAATGCAAAAAAGGTTTACTTTCGTGGCTATTATGCAATGCAAACTAAATCCAAAAAAACCTGACAAAATAGCAGGTTTTTCATAAAAAACTGACAAAAAACGCTTATAGATAGCATTGGCATAAAAAATGTAAAACAAGTGTTATTACAATATTTTGTTATAGTATTTTCATTACTTATCTAAATTTTCTAAAAAAATGGCTAAAAAGCTCAATATTACGCCACTCTCCGACAGAGTGCTTGTAGAGGCTGCTGTGGCAGAAACTAAAACCGCATCAGGCATTATTATTCCTGATACTGCAAAAGAAAAACCTCAAAAAGGAACTGTTGTGGCAGTTGGTGCAGGTAAAAAAGATGAAAAAATGACCGTTAAAGTAGGTGATAGCGTACTTTATGGCAAATATTCTGGTACAGAAATTACTGTTGATGGCAAAGAATACCTCATTATGCGTGAGTCTGATATTCTTGCAGTTGTTTAAATAGTTGTGCATTGTGAGTTAACGCAATAGCTTAATAATCAATTGCTAAACACTTATTTTTCCGCTCAATAATACTAGATATTTTTAAAAATCAAATCAAAAAATCACAATCATTTTTATGTCTAAGAAAATATATTTTGACGCAGAAGCAAGAGAAAAACTCAAAAAAGGGGTTGATGCACTCGCTAACGCAGTAAAAGTAACATTAGGTCCAAAAGGAAGAAATGTTATCATTGATAAAAAATTTGGCGCACCTGCTATCACCAAAGATGGTGTAACTGTTGCGAAAGAAATTGAACTAAAAGACCCTATTGAGAATATGGGCGCACAACTTGTTAAAGAAGTCGCTTCAAAAACGGCGGATATGGCAGGTGATGGTACTACAACAGCAACCGTTTTGGCACAAGCCATCTACAATGCTGGTTCTAAAAATGTGGCAGCTGGTGCAAACCCTATGGATTTGAAACGTGGCATTGAAAAAGCCGTTGTAGCCGTTGTAGAA
>JAYVHJ010000105.1:0-22843 GCA_043771315.1 Raineyaceae bacterium | reverse complement strand
GTGATATATTAGCTAAATTGTTTTACGACAAAAGTAGAAAAAAGTTTGAAAGTCCTTATTAAACCTATCAAACTTCGTACCTAAAATTATCTAAAACTTCATCATTCTTAATAAATACTTCGTAATTAAATACACAAACACACCTGCACCTATGCCTACACTTGCGCCTGCAAGTATATCTGTGAGATAATGCGCACCTAAATAAATCCTACTAAACGACACAAAAGCAGCCCAAAAAAACAACCAAACAATGCTAGGAAGATGTTTTTTCAGAAAAAAATAAAAAGTAGTTGCAAGACCAAAAGTATTAGCAGCGTGTGAAGAAGCAAAACCGTACTTCCCACCACAACCATCAGGAAGCGACAAACGCAAGATTTCTACGTGGCAGGGGCGCAAACGTGCAAAAAAAGGTTTCATAAAACTAGAAGTAATTTGGTCAGAAATAATAATCACCAAAACAACACCCAAAATTACTATTAAAGCCTGTTTCCAACCCAATTTCCAGACAAGCAAACCAATCAGAAACGCATAAAAAGGTATCCAAATTTTGGTATCAGTTGTCCAACGCATTATAAAATCTAATGTAGGGTTATGCCACTGATTAACGGCTACAACAAGATTTTTATCAAAAATATCAATAGTTTCTAACATAGATTATCAAACATATTTCAAATAGAAAGTTTTTTCTGCTATAATAATAAATAAATAGCAAATCTACAACAAAAATCCTTATTTTTGCAACATTAAGAATATTAGCAAAAATCAATGAAAATAAAAATACTTCTCTCTCAAATCAACGAGGAAATACAAAAAACTAGCTACGGAACGCACCCAAATGAGCTTTATGAGCCTATTAGCTACCTTATGGCACTTGGAGGAAAAAGAATGCGCCCGCTTTTGGTGCTACTTGGTTATTCACTTTTTAGAGATGATTATGAAAAAATATTGCGTCCTGCGCTTGCAGTAGAGGTTTTTCATAATTTTACGCTGATGCACGACGACATTATGGATAAAGCACCACTTAGACGCAATCAGCCAACTGTTCATCACAAATGGAATGAAAATATTGCTATTCTTTCTGGTGATGTGATGCTTGTGAATGCTTATAACCTGCTTTTGGACGTTGAAAAGGACAAACTTAAACTTGTTTTACAGAAGTTTAATCTTTGCGCAGCGCAGGTGTGTGAAGGGCAGCAATTAGATATGAATTTTGAAAGTTTGGAAAGTGTTTCTGAAGAAGATTATCTCAATATGATACGTCTAAAAACAGCGGTTTTGTTGGGTTTTAGTTTGGAAATGGGAGCATTATTGTCTGATACTACTCAAGAAAATGCTACATTACTCTATGATTTTGGAGTAAATATTGGTATTGGGTTTCAGTTGAAAGATGATTTGTTGGATGTTTATGGCGACAAAGATAAGTTTGGAAAACAAGTTGGTGGAGATATTGCTGCGAACAAAAAGACGTTTTTGCTCATAGAAGCCCTAAATCTCGCAAATGAAACACAAAGAAAAAACCTTGATTTTTGGCTTGCTAAAACAGATTTTAGTAAACTTGATTATAGTAATATTACATTAGAGGAAAAAGTAAGAGCGGTTACAGATATTTATAATGAGCTGAATATCAAAGAATTAACAGAAAAAAAGATACGTACTTATTTTGATAAAGCCTTTGACGCTTTGGCGCATTTGCAGGCTACACCTGCACGTAAGCAAGTTTTAGAAAACTTTACAAGAGATTTGATAGATAGAGAAAACTAAATTAGTGTGTAGTGAAATAGTGAGTAGTGTGTAGTGAAATACACTTTACTTTGTATTTCACTACACACCATTTCACTACACATTACACACTAAAAAAATGAATATAGGTGATAAAGTTCGTATGTTATACGGAAAAGAAGAAGGCGTAATTACGGCTATTAAAGGGGATATTATTGAAGTTGCCATTGAAGATGGTTTTAGTATTCCAGTGATGAAACGTGAAATAGTGATTATTTCGCCAGAAGAAGCCAAAATTTTTGGAACAAAAAATCAGGCAAACCAAACAAATCAAGCAAACCAAAAAGAAACTTCTGAAAGCATCAAAAGTGCATTAACTAACGCAAATTTTGCTCAAAAAGGGATATTTTTAGCGTTTTTGCCTATCAATGACCAAAAATTGGTGCTTTATCTTATCAATAATACTGATTGGGATTTGCCTTTCGTTGTGGCAAAAGAACGTAACCAAAATACCGCTGGATTAGCCTCTGGCGCATTGAAAGCACGAAATACAATCATTATAGACGAGCCAACACTCAAAGATTTTGAGCAATGGGACGTGTATATTTTCCAAATGATGTATTTTAGACTAGGATATTTTAATCTAAAAACGCCTATCAACAAAAAAGTACGTTTTAGAGCCTCTAATTTCTTCAAAAGTTTGCAAATTGCACCTATTTTGGGCAAAGAAGCCTATACTTTTCAGTTGGATAAAGATGAAAAACTAACAGAACTTATCCTTACAGAAACGCAAAATATTGCACCTAACACGCCAGAAACAGGTAAAATTTCTTATAAAGTTCTTGATAAAAAAGAAGAAAAAACTTCTGAAAATATTGCTACAAAACCTCTTGATATTACCGAAATCAAAGAGAAAATGTTTGAAAAAAATAATATTCAAACTGTTGCAAATGAAGTAGTTACAGATTTTTCTGTGCCAAAATATGAAATTGATTTACACATAGAGATTCTTACTTCTGATTATGATTTGATGCGTAAAGAAGAGATTTTAGTGTATCAATTAGATGTTTTTGAGAAAAAACTAGAAAATGCACTTGCAGCAGGAATGA
Source organism: Raineyaceae bacterium (assembly GCA_043771315.1). GTDB lineage: Bacteria > Bacteroidota > Bacteroidia > Cytophagales > Thermonemataceae > JANYGM01. The sequence goes on along the minus strand of JAYVHJ010000105.1, from coordinate 20,015 downwards.
GTGAAATAATTTTTATTCACGGCATAGGAAATGGCATTTTGAAATCAGAAATACACAAACGAGTTAGCAGACACCCAAATATTGCTTTTTATGAAGAAGCGCAAAAAAGTAAATTTGGCTATGGTGCAACTTTCATCAAATTTAAATAAAATTAACTGTAAAAAAGCCTTTCAAAAGTACTTTTGAAAGGCTTTTTATTTATTATCCAGAAAATTATGCTACAAATTTTGTATTAAGCGTAATATTTACAGAAATTAATGCTTTTGAAATAGGACAACCTACTTTTGCACCATTGGCAAGTTCTACAAACTGCGCTTCATTCATTCCTGCTACTTTTCCTACCAAATCAAGCACAATAGAAGTGATACCAAAACCGCCTTCTACGGCATCTAAAGTAACATTTGCCTCAACGCTCAATTCATCAGCCACAAAACCTGCCTGCACAATAGCAAAACTCAATGCCATTGCAAAACAACCTGCGTGAGCTGCCGCAAGCAGTTCTTCTGGGTTAGTACCTAGCTCGCCATTTTCGTTTTGAAAACGAGTTTTAAAGCTGTAGGGCGTGTGATTGAAAAATTTGTTAGGCGTATTAAGTGCGCCAGTTCCTTCTAATCCTGTGCCATTCCAAACGGCGGTAGCTTTTCTTTTAGTTGCCATAATCTAATTTAGTTAATTTGTTTTGTTGTAATTAAAAATTCAGAAAACTCTTTTTTGCAAAGATAAGCAAATATTTTGCTACTGTACACTCTTTTTATTATTTGGTCAGACCACAATCTCACAGAAAATGGCTAAAAAGATGTACTTTATACTCGTAATTCGTAATTTTTAATTCGTAATTGACTTAAAATATTCTATTGCCAAATCATAGCCAAAAAGCCCCAAACCGCTAATAATACCAACACACTTGGGTGTGAGGTAACTTTTATGTCTAAACTCTTCTCTTGCATAAATGTTTGAAATATGCACTTCTAACGCAGGCGTGGTGATGCTTGCTAGTGCATCAGCAAGCGCAATAGACGTATGTGTATAAGCTCCTGCATTGAGAATAATTCCATCAGCAGAAAAACCTATTTTGTGGAGATAATTGATAAGTTCTCCTTCTATATTTGATTGATAGTAAAAGAGTTGTATATTTTTTTCTGGATTACTTTCTGAATTATTTTCAAACTTAGTTTTTAGGATTTCAAAATAATCTTCAAAAGAAACATTGCCATAAATTTCTGGCTCACGTTTGCCCAAAAGATTAAGATTTGCACCATTGATAATGTGTATTTGCATAATTTTTTAATAGGAATAACTTTAATAGAACTGTATTTTTCTCAAATAAACTACAAAATCATATCATTACCATATCATTCTAAAAAAAACTTTGATATTTGTTTATTTTTAGATAAATTTGCCTTATACATCAATGCTTATAAACCCTACTCAAATTGATAGAAAAAGTAATTACTTTAGACAATGTTTCTCTTGTTGATTTTCTTGGTATAGAAAACAATAACATCAAACAAATTGCTGCTGCATTCCCTGCTAGTAAGATTTTCTCACGTGGAAACGAGATTTTTATTCAGGGGCAAACCACAGAAATAATGGCTATAAATGAGATTTTGCAATCTTTGATAGAACATTATAACAAGTTTGGCAAAGTGACGGAGGAAAATATCAATAATTTCCTCAATATAGATGCGGAAACTCAACGCAAAGAACTTGGGGTGGAGCAAATCAGAGAAGAAACTTTGCTTTATGGCGTGAGAGGGAACGCTATCAAACCTAAAACCTCTAATCAGGCACAACTGGTACGTTCTGCGTATGAAAATGATTTGGTTTTTGCACTAGGACCTGCGGGAACAGGTAAGACCTATATTGCTGTTGCTCTTGCAGCACGAGCTTTGAAAAACAAGCAAGTCAAAAAAATCATTATTACACGTCCTGCTGTAGAAGCAGGGGAAAGTTTGGGTTTTTTGCCTGGTGATTTGAAGGATAAAGTTGATCCTTATTTGCGTCCTATTTATGATGCACTTGATGATATGATTCCTGCTGAAAAACTCAAATTTTATCAAGATAACCGCATTATTGAGATTGCACCACTTGCTTATATGCGTGGGCGCACACTCAATGACGCTTTTATTTTGCTTGATGAAGCCCAAAATACAACACCAATGCAAATGAAGATGTTTCTTACTCGTATGGGCATCAATTCTAAGGCAATTATTACAGGTGATTATTCCCAAATAGACCTTCCAAAAAATCAAAAATCAGGGCTTTTGGAGAGTTTACGTATTTTGGAAGGCATTAAAGGCATTGGTTTTATTACTATGGAGGCAAAAGATGTAGTACGTCACCGCCTTGTTAGGTCTATTATCAATGCTTACGACAAAGAAGAAAGCAAATAATTGAAAATAAGCAATCTTAAAACCTAATATCAGAAGTATTGGATATTTTTGATGTTAGGTTTTTTATTTAGTTTATCTCAATCAAAACTAATTTTTCTTTTTGTAATACTCTGTTATTTTTGCTAAATTTGTTCCTAAAACATAAAATCACCTTCAAACAAACTAATTATGCCAAAAATACTGCTTATAGATGATGAGAATGCCATACGCACTACTTTGAGAGAGATTTTAGAATACGAAAAATACAAAGTTGATGAAGCAAAATCTGGCGCAGAGGCACTAGAATTACTTGCTAAAAATGATTATGATGTAGCACTTTGCGACATCAAAATGCCCAATATGGACGGTATGGAAGTGCTTACTCGTTTTCAAGAACTTGGCAAAAACACCCAATTCATTATGATTTCAGCACACGGAAGCATAGAAACTGCCGTAGAAGCAACCAAAAAAGGAGCTTTTGATTTCATTGTAAAACCACCTGATTTGAATAGATTGCTGGTTTCTGTGCGTAACGCTATGGATAAATCTGGTTTGGTGCAAGAAACTAAAATATTAAAGAAAAAAATTGCTAAAAAGTATGATATTGTTGGTAATTCTGAAAGTATTGTACGTGTCAAAGAAGATATTGAAAAAATTGCGCCCACAGATGCACGTGTGCTGATTGTAGGACCTAACGGTGCAGGAAAAGAACTTGTTTGTAAATGGATTCACGAAAAAAGCGAGCGTGCTAATATTGCTCTTGTGGAAGTAAATTGTGCCGCAATTCCTTCAGAACTAATTGAAAGTGAACTTTTTGGACACGAAAAAGGCTCTTTCACCTCTGCTATCAAACAGAGAATTGGGAAGTTTGAGCAGGCTGATGGTGGCACGCTTTTTTTAGATGAAATTGGAGATATGAGTATTTCTGCGCAGGCAAAGGTGCTTAGGGCGTTGCAAGAGCATAAAATTACTCGTGTGGGTGGTGAAAAAGAGATAAAAGTAAATGTGAGGGTAATTGCTGCCACAAATAAAGATTTGAAAGAAGAAATCAGAAAAGGAAATTTTAGAGAAGATTTATTTCATAGGTTGAGTGTTATTGTCATTAAAGTTCCTTCATTAGATGAAAGAAAAGATGATATTCCTTTGCTTGTAGAACGTTTTCTTAATGATATTGCTGCTGATTATGGTGCAACTCCCAAAAGTATTACGCCAGAAGCAATGAAACTTTTGCAAGACCGTAATTGGTCTGGGAATATTCGTGAACTACATAATGTAGTAGAACGCCTAATTATTATGAGTAAAGATAGCGTTACAGCGGAAGATGTCAAAAGTTATGCGTTGAATTAAGCCATAATTTTGTTCTGAAAAGAAACAAAACTTTTAATAAAACCGTTAGAATTATAGATATATTGGATTTCAGGAAACCAAAAACTGTAACAATACGCAATGGGGCATGCCCCATTGTCTAACCTTATTAGAAACTAATAATTCTCCAAATAAAAATAACCAAAACTTTATATATGATAAATACTGATTTTATAACGCTTCCAGAGCCGCTTTTACAGGAAAATAAAAGCCGTTTTGTGCTTTTCCCTATCCAACACAACCAGATATGGCAAATGTATAAGCAAGCTGAAGCAAGTTTTTGGACAGCTGAAGAAATAGACCTTTCGCAAGACCAAAAAGATTGGGACAACCTCAATGATGGTGAAAGACATTTTATTTCACACGTCTTGGCGTTTTTTGCCGCAAGTGATGGCATTGTGAACGAAAATTTGGTACTTAATTTTATGAATGAAGTCCAACTTGCCGAGGCAAAATGTTTCTATGGTTTTCAGATTATGATGGAAAACATACATTCTGAAACCTATTCTTTGCTTATTGATACCTACATCAAAGATGCACGCCAAAAAGATTACCTTTTTAATGCTATTCAAACTGTGCCTTGCGTAGCTAAAAAAGCTGATTGGGCGTTGCGTTGGATAGAAAGTGAGCATTTTACAGAAAGACTTATTGCTTTTGCAGCTGTAGAAGGTATCTTTTTTTCTGGTAGTTTTTGCGCTATTTATTGGCTAAAACAACGTGGTTTGATGCCAGGTTTGTCTTTCTCAAATGAACTTATTTCAAGAGATGAAGGCTTGCATTGTGATTTTGCTTGTATGCTTTATGCTGAATACATGCAAAATAAGCTCCCACACGAACGTGTGCTAGAAATTATTACTGATGCCGTTACTATTGAGCAAGAATTTATTACAGAATCTTTGCCTGTTGCATTGATTGGTATGAATGCTAACTTAATGAAGCAATATATTGAGTTTGTGGCAGACAGATTACTTAATTCTTTGGGACTTCCAAAGCATTATAATGCTGCTAATCCTTTTGCTTTTATGGAAATGATAGGACTTCAAAATAAAACTAATTTCTTTGAAAAACGTGTTGCTGATTATCAAAAAGCAGGCGTAATGTCTAACAAAGAGGACCAAAAATTCTCTGTTGATGAAGATTTTTAAACAACAAAAAGCCTTTCCAAACTTTGGAAAGGCTTTTTTATTAGTGTTTATTCTTGTTTTGAAATGTAGGGTGCGACCCTTGTGGTCGCCCTAAATGCGAAAGCAACACGACAAGCAAATAAGTTAGCAAATTTGTAGAAAAATACATTTGACGATAGGGCGACCACAAGGGTCGCACCCTACAAAATATTGTATTCATTCACAATTCACAATTAAAAATTCATAATTCCTTAGTAATCTGTATTTTGAGGATTAAAGTTTGTCCAGCCTGTCGTCCAGTCTGTTGTACCAAAAGCACCTTTATAAGCTACCTTCTCAAAGAAAGCATCAGCACCTTTTCCTGTCCAATTAGCACCAGAAAGTAAAGGAGAACCAGTTTGTGGTAAGAAATTAGGTGCAGTCAAATTAAAAGCATTAGCGTTTAATTTTAAATCAGCCAAATTAGCCAAAGAAGTAACAGAATTTCCACTTGCAGCAACACTAAAAAAATCATTCGCTTGTTGGTCTGTTACGCTACCTGCACCCACAAAAGGAAGAGTACAATTAGCCAAAACATTACCTTTAAGCTCTATTCCACCATTATTAGCATTGACAAGTGTAGTAGTAGCACCGTCTAAACGTAATCCTTGAGGATAACCTACAAAAGTAGAGTTAAAAACACTAATACTTGTGTTTCTACGTATGTGCATAGCCGCCTGATAAGGTCCAGAACCATCTAGTTTAACATTTGAAGGCAATGCATCATCAACATAATTACTCATATTAGCAAAAATAGCAGCTGTAATAGGCGTTCTTGTAGAAGAATTAGCATCATTGTCAGACTCAAAACCATTAGAACTAGATTGGTCAGCTACTCTTTTATCTCTTAAAGACAAAGCAAACTGTATTTTACCAGAAAAGCCGTGGTCAGTGTCCCAATCATCATCAAAACCTCTGTGTGCAATCAAATATTTGCAGTTTACATTACCGCCAAACCACTCATAAGAGTCATCACCAGAGTAAGAAACCTGTACATATTCAATTTTAGTGCCACTACCCACACCATACATAGTCAAACCATTGATTTCAGAGTTTGCCACAGCAGAAAGAGCCACGCCAGCAAACTCTATACGAACATATCTTAAAGAACCAGAGTTATCATTAGCGTTTGCAGGGTCATAAGTGCCATATTCACCTCTAATACCACCCTCAAAAGTAGTAGAACTAGGCTGATTAGTAGCTCCTTTACCAATAAGAACAATACCACCCCAATCTCCGTAAGCACGAGAGCCTTTTGGTTGGCTAGAAGTAAAGACAACAGGCTTTGAAGCTGTTCCTTCAGCTATTAGTTTGCCACCTTTTTCAACAATAAGACAACCTTTTTTGTCTTCAAATAAGGTTTTATCACCAAAAATGACAGTACCAGCAGGTATTGTGAGTGTAAATCCATCTGTAACATATACATACCCTTTCAAAATGTACTTTTCAGTAGCTGTTAAAGTAACATTTTCTTTTATTTCTCCAGAAATAATAATTCTACCTGCGGCATCTTTCTCTCCAAATCTAGGAGGCGGAGTTGTACTATCATCTTTTTTACAAGAAAACAACATAATACTACAAAATACTAATAACAAAAAACTGTTTACACTTTTCATAATTAAGAATTGTTTGGTGGAAAGATTAAATTGACTATTTATGTTAAAAAATTTACTAGATATTTCTACAATATTTTAATACTTAACGCTAATAACTTAATATTCAACGCTGATAACTCAATATTTAACAGTTAAAACTCAATATTCAACAGTTAGAACTGAGTATTGAACAGTTAGAACTCAACATTGAACAGTTAGAACTGAGTATTGAACAGTTAGAACTGAGTATTTAACAGTTAGAACTCAATATTGAACAGTTAGAACTCAGTATTGAACAGTTAGAACTCAATATTTAACAGTTGGAACTCAATATTGAACGCTTGAAACTTACTATTTAACAGTTAGAACTCAACATTGAATGTTAATATTACAACATTATATATTTATCATTGCACTTATGGTAAAATACGTTCCTCTTTTAAAAGTTCTTACAGGCTGATTGTCAGCGTTTGTTATTTTGCCATCTTTGTTATAATCTTGTTCAAGGCGTGAGGCTTGATTAAGTATGTCTTGTATGTTCAATCTAATCTCCACTTTGCTACCAAAACTCTTAGTAACATTCAAATCAATAACATTTCTAGGCATCTCATAGATAGTAGGGCTAAGATTATTACCAACTGCAAAAATTCTTTTACCAAAAACATTATAAAGTAAGTTTACTTGTAAACCACTAGTCGTGTTATTGTAATAAATAGCAGCATTAACAACGTATGGAGATTGATTAGCCATAGGTCTGTTACTTTCTTGAATACCTGCAGTAATAGATTCTCCAGTCAAACTACCTGTTTTGCTAATCTTAACAACATCACCAATAGTTACATTACTAAGAATGTAAGATGCATTAGCTACAAAAGACAAATTTTTAATAAAACTAGAAGATGCATTAGCAAAACCTTTTCTAAGTTCAACCTCAACGCCATAATTAGTAGCATTTTTAGCATTGATAGAAGTATAATTGATGTCGCCAGCACTTGTAGGAGTAAGATAAGTTTCTATTGGTCTATTAAAATTCTTATAAAAGACACCAAAAGTTATCATTTCTTCCAATGAAGGATAAATTTCGTAACGTGCATCAACATTATGTATGGTTGCAGTAGTCAAACTTTCATTTCCAGAAAACAAAGCATTAAAATTAAAGTCATAATAAGCAAATGGAGCAAGTTCTCTAAGTTCTGGACGGTTTACGGTATAAGCATAAGCAACTCGTAAAAGCTGTTTATTATTTAAATTATAAGAAAGATTAACGGAAGGAAGCAAGTTTATTTTAGGATTATCAACATTCTGCTTCAATGCAGCACTACTAAGTTGTTGTTGATTAAATTCAGCACGCAAACCAGCATTAAGGTTAAGTTTATCAGTAATAGGCATCACAAGACCTGCATAAGCAGCTCCCAATGTATTAGATGCAGTATATTTATCTGCATTTTGAGTACCTTCATTGACTTGAAAACCACCTATACCTACATTTTCAGGACTAAAAATTGTTTCCAAAGGATTAGATTTAGTGTTTGCACGACCTCCACTATACCCAAAAAACCTAGCATTAAAGTTTCTGCGCTTGCTTTCTGTATAAAAACCAAACTTTAGCTTAATGTTTTCGTCTTTGTTTTCTCTTTGTCTAATCAAATATTCAGCGTTGGAGGCTGCCGTAATGGTTATTTCATTGAGATTAGAAAAAAATCTACCTGCATCAATGATTGCGCCAGTTGCTTCTACAGAAAAATCTTGTGTAGCATCAACACGACTATATACAAGACGTTTCCAATCAGGTTCTTTTCTATTAGTATAACCCAAACCAAGCTGCCAATTAACATTTAGTTTGTCGTTGATGTCGTGTTTTCCAACAAGCTGACCAGTATAGATACTTCTAGTTTCGTAGCGTTGAGAATAAGAACGTACTTGTTTGTTTGCTTGGGTGTCGTTGCCATTACGGACAACAGTTTCACTCATTCCCATTTGATTAAACATATTTTTAAGCTCCAAAGAGAACTTTGGCGTAAATTTAGCAGACCAATTACTCACAATTCCTAAGCGAGCGTTTTTAATAAATTGCTCATCTTTAAAAGACTGATAATATTTACCTGCAATAGTGCCATTTTCATACTTACCAAAGGCTACATCAGCAAACTGACTAGTATTAGAGTAGTTAATGTTATTAAAAACACCCATTTGGACTTTACCAATATCAAATCTTCTACCCAAACCAAAGTTAAAACGAGCATCAGGACTAACATTATTATCAGAAATACTCCAATTATTTTTAAAACGACTAGCAAAATCAGCTCTTTCAACAATAGATGCTCCTTGAAAAGTTGCTGTATTAGGAAAATTAGGCATTTTTCTCATACCATTATCAAAGCCTAAGAAGTCTGTATTACTTGCACCGTACTCTTGAACGGTTGTAAAGGTAGTATTAGCACGTACCCCTGTGCCAAAACTAAAATTAGTAAAGTTTATTTCAGGAGCTTTTCTAGTATATATTTTGATAACACCGCCTGCAAAGTCGCCAGGAAGCTCACCAGCACCAGATTTATAAATCATCATTCTATCAATAATTTGACTAGGCACCATATCAAAAGAAAAAGCCCTACTATCAACCTCCGTAGAAGGTGTTATAACGTCATTGATAAGTACGGTATTGTAGCGTTGCCCCAAACCACGCACCAAAACAAAGCGGTTATCAATAATAGATACACCAGAAACACGTCTAGCCACTTGACTAGCATCACGGTCTTGATTTTTGGTAATTTGTTCACTAGAAACGCCCACTGCAACTTGTTGAGCTTCTTTTATTTCAGAAATAACAGCAATTTCTGTATTAGTTTCTTTGCGCCCAGTAACGACAACTTCACCTAAGGCATTGTCTTCATCAATATAAGCGTTGATAACAATAATTTTACCATCTTGAATGGTGATGTTATCAATTTTTTTGGTTTCATAACCCATAAAAGAGATAGAAATATCATAAGTACCAATGGGAATATTGGTAACACTGAATGTGCCATCAACATCTGTAACCGCTCCAACAGCAATAACTTCAACTAGAACAGTAGCACCAATGATAACTTCTTTGGTTTTTGCATCTTTGATAGTACCTTTGATAGTGCCAGTTTGTGCTTTGGCATGTGTATTGACTAAAATACTTGCAAGAAGTATGAGTAAAAAACAATAACTTTTTATCATAAAATAAATTAAGAATGTTCTCCAATTTGGACGCACAAATGTAGTTTATCAATGTTAATTTAAGGCGTTTTGGATAATAAAAAATGTTTATGATTTTGTGACGTTTAAAATAATTTTAGTAATATTTCCTTAAAAAAATTTATAAGTTGAATTTTCTATATTTGATAAATACTTATGAATGAGAAGATTAGAATGTTATGTTAAAGTTAAGTGGTATATTAAAAGCTGATGTAATTATATTTCTCCCTTTGAGGTTGGGGGCTACTTTTTTGCGAAATTATTACAAATAAACTTTTTCTAAGGAATTAGCGTTTTAATGAAAATTTACTACTTATTCTACCTAAAAAAATATACAACGTGAAAATAGGAATGGTTTGTTATCCCACATTTGGCGGCAGTGGGGTTGTGGCTACTGAACTTGGAAAAGCACTTGCTAAAAAAGGGCATCAAATCCACTTTATTACCTATACACAACCCGCTAGGCTAGATTTTTTTGCTGAAAACCTGTTTTTTCATCAAGTAAATATTTCAAATTATCCACTTTTTGAGTATGCGCCTTATGAATTGGCACTTGCAAGCAAAATGGTTGATGTGGTAGAACACGAAAAACTGGATTTGTTGCATGTACATTATGCCATTCCGCACGCTTCTGCTGCTTTTATGGCAAAACAAATCCTCAAAACCAAAGGAATAGAAATCCCAGTAATCACGACCTTACACGGAACAGATATTACGCTTGTAGGCAAAGACCCTTCTTATGAGCCTGTAGTTACGTTTAGTATCAACCAATCTGACGGTGTTACATCTGTTTCTGCTGATTTGAAAAGAGATACTTATAAGCATTTTGACATCAAAAAGGAGATAGAAGTTATCCCTAATTTCATTGATTTGGAACGTTTTAAGAAACAAAAGAAAGACCATTTTAAGAAAGCTATTTGTCCAAATGATGAGAAATTGCTAGTTCATACTTCTAATTTCAGGAAAGTAAAGCGTATTGGCGACATTGTGCGTATTTTTGCGCAGGTGAAGGAAATTATCCCTGCAAAACTCATTCTTATTGGTGATGGACCAGAAAAAGTAAAGATAGAACAACTTTGTAAAGAGTTAAATGTGGAGCGTTGTGTACATTTTTTAGGTAAATTGGACGCTGTTGAGGAGGTTTTGTCTGTGGCTGATGTGTTTTTGATGCCATCAGAAAAAGAAAGTTTTGGATTGGCTGCCTTGGAGGCTATGGCTTGTGAAGTGCCTTTGATAGCTTCTAATACAGGCGGAATACCTGAATTAAATGTGCAAGGCGTTACAGGTTTTTTGAGTAATGTGGGAGATATTGAGGATATGGTAAAAAATACTTTATTTATTTTGAAAGATGAAAACTTACCAAAATTTAAAGCAAACGCACTAGAACACGCAAAAACATTTGACATTACGAATATTTTACCAAAATACGAGGCGTATTATGATAAAATAGTGATGCAAGTGAAAGAAAAATTTGCGGTTTCTGTATAGATTTTTTTGGTAATTAAAAAGCCTTTCCAAAGTTTGGAAAGGCTTTTTAATTTTATAACTCAAAATATTGATTATCTGAAAGATGCTCTTGATCCACCAACTGCAAAAACTGCGTCCATTCTAGCTTTTTGACCCAAAGAGAACATATACATTCCTCTGTCGTCTGTGTAGTCCATATAGTTCATATACATTTCTAGAGGAGTACCAGAACAAGTGCTTCTGTGTCCTACTGCAGGAACGCCATAGTTAGCATCATTGTGTGTAGGTGTGTCAGAAACAAGGTCACTACCACAAGCTGCATCACCCCAAATATGACGTAGGTTCATCCAGTGTCCTACTTCGTGTGTAGCAGTTCTACCCAAGTTGAAAGGTGCAGTAGCTGTACCAGTTCTTCCTGTATATTTAGAATCAAATACAACTCCGTCAGTAGAAGAACTACCACCAGGAAACTGTGCATAACCTAAGATACCACCACCAATTGTACAAACCCAGAAGTTTAGTTTTGTAGTAGGAGAAGTAGGATTCAATCCACCTGATGTTGTTTTTTTACAAGCGTCAGTTGTTCCCCAAGAAGTTTTTGTTGTAGATTTTCTAAACACTTGGTCTAGTACAAATCTATAACCAATATTTGCTCTAACAGAAGAGTAAGGATTGTTTGCTGTGTTGTAGTCTGCATTTCTTGCTTGAAAATCTTCGTTCAAAACATCTATCTGCGACTGTAGTTGTGCCAAAGAAATGTTTTCAGAAGTTGTCCTATAAAGTACATTGAAAACCACAGGTATTTCAAGTACACCACTTACAATACGAGCATTTGGGTCTTGTTCTGCCACTTTTGTGAAACGCTCAATTTCTTGCATTTTGGCAGCTAATTCTGGATTTTCAGCCATTTGTTTCTCTAGAAGTTCGTGAGAAACGCAATGTCTGCGAGTAATAGCAGCTTCAGAAGAGCCTTTAACATCTTTCACTTCAGGGATTCCTGTGAATTCGTCTTGCTTTTGGCAAGAAAACATTACTGCGGCAACTGATACTGACAAAAGAAATTTTTTCATTGGGGGTTGAATTATTAGTTAATTAATTTTTTATTAAGCAGTGTGTTTCTTATTAACACGGTGCAAATGTATATAACAAAAATGGACTTTCCAAATTTTTTTAGAAAAAAAACAAAATATTATTCTGCAATATCAGTAGAATAAAGAATTTTATTGTGATTTAAGGTGTTTTTACCATATTAAAAGTATTTCTTGTATACTTTTACCAAGGCTATTTTTCATAAATTTAAAGTTTGTGGATTTATGGTGAGGGGTGGCTTATATTTTTTTGCAAAAATGCTTTTGTTTCGTATTTTTGTGGAATTTTATAAAATTAAAAAATATTTACTATTCTTAAATGTGTTTACTACTTTTCCCCTATAAAACGCAACCAAAATACAAACTCATTTTGGTCGCAAATAGAAATGAATTTTATAACAGAAGTACGCAAGAAGCGCATTTTTGGGAAGGAAATACTGATGTTTTGGAGGGAAAGACCTTGTGGCAGGTGGTACTTGGCTTGGTATCAATAACAATAGTGGCGTATATGGTTTGAGCAATCATTTGCTTAATACAGAATGGGAAAAAGTAATATGAGGCAAAGAAAAATTTGCGGTTTCTGTATAGATTTTTTTGGTAATTAAAAAGCCCTTCCAAACTTTGGAAAGGCTTTTTGTTTTCATAACTATGAGTATTAATTATCTGAAAGATGCTCTTGGTCCACCAACTGCAAAGGCAGCATCCATTCTAGCTTTTTGACCCAAAGAGAACATATACATTCCTCTGTCGTCAGTGTAATCCATATAGTTCATATACATTTCTAGAGGAGTACCAGTACAAGTACTTTTGTGTCCTACTGCAGGAACGCCATAGTTAGCACTATCATGTGTAGGTGTGTCAGAAACAAGGTCGCTACCACAAGCAGCATCACCCCAAATGTGACGTAAGTTCATCCAGTGTCCTACTTCGTGTGTAGCAGTTCTACCCAAGTTGAAAGGAGCAGTAGCTGTACCAGTTCTTCCTGTATATTTAGAGTCAAATACAACACCATCAGTTGCAGAAGCTCCACCAGGGAATTGTGCGTAACCCAAGATACCACCACCAATTGTACAAATCCACACATTTAGTTTTGTAGTAGGAGAAGTAGGATCTAAACCTCCTTGTTTTGTTTTTTTACAAGCATCTCTTGTTCCCCAAGAAGTTTTTGTTGTAGATTTTCTAAACACTTGGTCTAGCACAAATCTGTAACCAATGTTTGCTCTAACAGAAGAGTAAGGATTATTTGCTGTGTTGTAGTCTGCGTTTGCAGCCTGGAAATCTTCATTTAAAACATCAATTTGCGACTGTAGTTGTGCCAAAGAAATATTTTCAGCAGCAGTATTGTAAAGGACGTTGAAAACCACAGGTATTTCAAGTACACCGTTCACAATACGGTTATTAGGATCTGTTGCCGCTTCTTTAGTGAAGCGTTCTATTTCTTGCATTCTTTGACCTAGTTGAGGGTCTTCCGCCATTTGTTGTTCTAGAATGGTGTGAGAAACACAATTTCTGTGAGTAACGGAAGATTCAGAAGTTTTAACGTCTTTCACTTCTGGGATTCCTGTGAATTCGTCTTGCTTTTGGCAAGAAAACATTACTGCGGCAACTGATACCGACAAAAGAAATTTTTTCATTGGGGGATTGAATTATTAGTTAATTAATTTTTTATTAAGCAGTGTGTTTCTTATTAACACGGTGCAAATGTATATAACTAAAATGTACTTTCCAAATTTTTTCAGAAAAAACAAAATTTTATTCTGCAATATCAGTATAATAAAGAATTTTATTGTGATTTAAGGTGTTTTCACCATATTATAGGTTTTTTCTTATGTATTTTTATTAACGCTGTTTTTTCATAAATTTTAAAGTTTGCTGATTTGTGGTGAGGCGTGGCTTATATTTTTTTGCAAAAATGCTTTTATTTTCGTATTTTTGCGGAAAGTTACAAAATCAAAAAAATATTTATTGCTTAAATGTGTTTACTACTTTTTGCCTACAAAACGCACCCAAAATATAAACTTATTTTGGTCGCAAATAGAGATGAATTTTATAACAGAAACACGCAAGAAGCGCATTTTTGGGAAGAAAATACTGATATTTTGGCGGGAAAAGACCTTGTGGCAGGTGGTACTTGGCTTGGTATCAATAAAAAAGGTTATTTTTCTGCACTCACCAATTTTAGAGATGGCACAAACATTAACAAAAATGCCCTTTCAAGAGGACATTTAACAAAAAATTATCTTCTAAATGGTGGAGACCCACTTAGTTATTTGTTTAGAACACAATTTCAGGCAACAAAATACAATGGTTTTAATCTTTTGGTGGCAGATAAAGATAATTTAATGTATTATTCTAATCAAGAAAAAATCATTAAGACACTACATAGTGGTGTATATGGTTTGAGTAATCATTTGCTTAATACAGACTGGGAAAAAGTAACACGAGGCAAAGAAAAACTTTCTGGATATATCAAAAACAAAGATTTAGATACAACTTCTTTACTCAACTTTATGAATGATGTTACACCTGCTACTGTGCTTCCTAATACTGGCGTACCTATGGAATGGGAACAAACACTTTCGCCTATGTTTATTAGAAGCCCAGAATATGGGACTCGTTGCTCTACCGCCATTCTTTGGGATTATAACGACAATATTATTTTTGATGAAAGAAACTACGTTGTTCATAAAACAGACAATAATAATTTAGAAAATGATATTTCTATGGATTTTTATGATAAAAAATTTAATTGTAATAAAATAACTAATAACTAAATATGCGTAACGAAAAAATAACGCTTGATATTTTGCTAGACCAACACAATGTTTGTGATACTATTCAATGGGAAGCCACACAAAAACCCGTAGAAGGTGCTGAAAAGGCTAAAGCTATGTCTTTGGCACTTTGGGACGGCTGGGAAACTGGCACTGTAAAGATAGACCTTTGGACGAAAGATATGGAAGTTCACGAGATGAAACGCTTTTGTATAGAAATCATCAACGGACTTGCAGACACTATCAGAAACGCCACAAATGATGAAATAATGGCTATGGATATGGAAAATCTTTGTATAAAAATGGAAAAAAGACTAAAAAGTGAAATAGGAAATAAGTAGTTTTCAATTACGAATTATCAATTACAGATTACGAATAAATAGAAAACATTGATAGTCAGTTTTTTATAAAATAAAAGCCACTCAAATTTGAGTGGCTTTTGTCATAACAAACACTTTACACCTCACATCTCAAAAAATTACTCTTTTACAAGGCGTTTCAAAATACGTCCTTTATTAGAAGTAATTTCAAGTAAATAAATGCCATTAGCCATATTCCCAAGTGGAATAGTAGTTTGGTTGGTATTTGTGCTTGTTTCAAAAGAAAAAACTTGTCTGCCTTGTGCATCATACACACGAGCAGTAGTTTTACCTAAATTCAAAGTACCAAAATCAACCAAAAACTTATCCTTACTTGGGTTTGGAGAAACTTTCACTTGGCTAGAAAGTGTATTATCAATACCAGTAACAGCACTCAAAGTAGTAGCATCTTTCACATTAGAATAAGGAGAAACCTCATCAGCAGAGCTAATAGCTGTTATTTGAATGTAATATTTTGTTTCTGGTTTTAGATTTTGTACCAAAATAGAAGTATCACCCACAACTGCAAGACCTACATAACCAATAGCAAAAGAACCACCATCAAAAGTAGCGGAAGAGGCTACGTAAACACGGTATTTTACTGCTCTTGCCACAGGCTCCCATCTCGCCCTAAATGAACTAGAACTTATTTGCATAGGATTAAGTTGAATAGGTGCGGCTATCACAGGAACAACTCCAAAAGTGTAACTTTGTGAAATATTACAGCCATTTCCACGTGTTGCTTTTATTGTGATTGATGCAGGGGCAGAAAGTGCTAATCCTGTACCTGAAATTACGCCAGCAGTAGTAAGCGTAAAGCCTGCGGGCAAGGTTGAAGTAGTCGTGTATGTAAATCCTCCAGTTGCGCCAGCATAGGTAGCAGAAATATTCTGTGTATAAGGTGCATTGATAACTGCATCAGGAATGGTAGAAGTAATTGTCATTGGAGGACAATTAACAACCAACACTACATCAACCGTTCCAAAACAACCTGCAGAAGGTCCTGTCGTAATAACTGCCTTGATAGTAATAAGTTGCGAAGCAGGTACACTCGTTGGTGTACCAGTCAAACGACCAGCATTAGTGCCTGTAGCAGTAAGACTCATACCAGATGGCAATGTACCAGAGACAATAGAATACGAATAAGTAGCACCCGTCACACCACTAGCCGCAAATACTACAGGTGCATATAAAGTCCCCAAAGTTGCGGCAGGAACGGTTGTGGGTGTTACAGTGATAGTAGTACAAGGAAGCCCAGTAACAGTAATACTATATGTTTTGTTGGTTGTGCAACTTGTCGCATCAGAAATAGTCACCGTAAAAGTAGGTGGAGTGATATTTACTGTCGTTGGTGTACCAGAAATTACGCCAGTATTTGCATCTAATACAAGCCCAGCAGGCAAAGTACCATTGGTTACGCTAAATGTATAAGGGGCAACACCACCTGTTGCGGCAATGGTTTGATTATATGCTACTGTAGCAGACCCTGCAGGAAGTGTAAGCGTGGTAAAAGTTGCACCCACACAAGGAGAAATAACAGAAAAATCATCAAAACTTAGATACCAAGGTGGTGTAGTTGCCACACAACGCAAAGCTACATAGTAAGTACCAGTTGTGGTTGGGACAAAAGAACCCGCTAATTGTTGGTAACTAGTATTGATTGGTGCTGAAACAGTTGCTCCAGCAATAGCTACAAGCCCAGTAGGATTTTGGTTAGGTCCTACATACGCATCTAGTGTTACCCAGCCTGAATTTCCATCTGTAATATACCAAGTAGAAAAGTCATAAGTTTTTCCTGCTATAAGTGCTAGCGGTGCAGAATAAAAATAATTTCCTCCTACAACTGAATTGTAATAGAAAGAACCAAATTTATTACCTGTACGAGGAATGCGGTTATAAAGTGTGCCAGCAGTTGGGCTAGCTGCATAAGTAAGGCAAAGTGTATTGCTTGTTCTTGCCATACAGTTAGGTAATTCATTATCTATACTAATCCCTTCAAAACCTTCAAAATAAGGAAACACATTGACAGGCGCACAAGTTGTAGTAAAGTTACCAGAAAAAGAATAAGCACTTGATAATGTTGGAGTACAAATATTTTGTATTTGTACCTCATAGTTTGTACTAGCACTAAGCCCAGTAAGGTTAGCAGAAGTACCAACAATAACAGGATTTCCAGCAAAAGCCGTAAAAGTAGGTGCGCCTACTGCTCTATATTGAACATTATAACCAGTAGAACCTGCTACTGCATTCCAATTTATGGTAGCAGTAGTTGTACCTACTGTTGGCACAGTAATACCGTTTGGTACAATACACGCAGGCGGTAAGCCAACAAACATATCATCAAAACTTAAATACCAAGGAGTAAAGCTAGTAGCTAGACAACGTAAGGCAACATAGTAAACTCCCGTAGTTGGTACTGTAAAAGTGCCTGCTAATTCTTGATAAGCCGTATTAGTAAGATTTGTAGCACTTGCTCCAGAAATTGCCACAAGTCCAGTAGGGTTTTGATTAGGTCCTACCCACGCATCTAAATTTGTCCAGCCAGTAAAACCATCAGTGATATACCAAGTAGAAAATTGATAAGTTACCCCTGCTGTCATTTGAATAGGTACAGTATAAAAATACTCTCCTGTTGCTGCCGTACCATATACAAAAGAAGCAAATTTACTTCCTGAACGAGGAGTACGGTTATAGGTTGTTTGTGCTGCTATATAAGTGAGGCACTTGGTTGTACTACTTATTGCCATACAAGCAGGTATTTGATTGTTAGTCGTTATTCCTTCAAAATCTTGCGTGAAGGGCAGTGAAGAAGTATTACAAACAGTAGTAAAAGTAACTTGTGTACTTACTGCAGTAGGGGTTGCACCAGCGCAATTACTCGTAACACGCCATTCGTAGCTTGTGCCTACTGTAAGCCCTGTAATAGTGGTCGTAGTACCAGCCACTGCAACACTTGTATAAGGTATTGTTCCTACTTGTCTATATTCTAATGTGTAACCTGTTGCTGTAAGGTTTCCTGTCCAAGAAAGTGTAGCATCAGTAGAAGTAATACCACTAGAAACAAGTGTATTAGGTGCTACACAAGCAGCCAGCGTAGTGAAAACACTTTGATAAAATGCAGGCAAAAACGTGCTTGTTGTAGGTCCAGCGCACACACTTTGTACTCTCCATTGATAAGTTGATGTGGTAGTAAGCCCCGTAACATTAGCCGTTGTACCAGTAAAAGGACTACCCGTTACTAGGGTAAAAGCACCCGCAGGCGCAGTAGAAGACAAACGGTATTCTACATTATAGCCACCAGTTGAAAGTGGAGAACTTGCCCAATTAAGTGTTACAGAAGTAGAATTAATATTAGTAACATTTACTCCACCAGGTGCAATACAAGCCGTTGTATTAGGAGAAAATGTATATATTTGACCAATAGCAGGTCTTATTGTTGCATTAACAGTACAATTAGCAGCAGCCGTTACGCCTCCAGTAGTTGCAGCCCAATCTGTTGTTGTTGTGCGGTTATTGAAATCTGTTTCATTAAAGCCTTTTAAGCCCACTTGTGCTGTACTAGCAACCGTTATTCCTATAAAACCATAATTAAAAACTACATTATTTGTAGTTTCTTCCAAAACAAGTTGATGGTTGATAAGTTCTGCAGGTGCTGTTGTATTCCTTGCGCAATTTTTCCATTGAATAGTAAGTTTGCGGTTTGGTGCTGTACCAGTTGTTTGATAGCGAATTTCACCTGCAAAAGACAAGGTAGCAGCAGCAGCTGTTACTGTAAGAGGTGCAGAAAGTGTTACCGTATTACCTGCAATAGCCGTTACAGTTGCGCCCACAGGTACACCAGTACCAAATACACGTACACCAACCTCTATGCCAGCAGCAGAAACCACCACTACATCAGGAGAACCAGTAGTAGTTGCAGCAGTAGCACGAAGTCCCACAACTGTATTGATAGCCATTGGAGCTATAATATTAGGCGTTGTGGTAAGTGTGCTAGAAATAGGCAATGTTGTAGAAGAACTAGCAAACGTACCACTTCCTAATCTAATAAAACCATTAGCAGAGATAGCAAAATTAGTAAAATCAGTATTATTGTATTTAAACGTAAAACCAATAGGAAAACCTGTATTGGTTGTATTTGCACCATTTACATCATTATTAAATATTGAAGAAGATGCAAATACAGCAGTTGCAGTTGGTAGTAAAACCATTGGTGTTCCTCCTGTAATAGGAGTATATGTGCCTGTAGAAGTAGCAAAAGTGTAATTACTTACTTGCGCAAAAGCGTTTTGTAAACTTACACCTAACAAAACTACGAGCATTAGCCACGTTCGTTTTGTATTGAGTAATATTCTGGTCATTAGAAATTATAGATAAGTTGAAAATTATTTTAGGAAATTATTAGACTAAATTTTAGCCGTAAATATAATAATTTAGGAACACAAAAAATACTTTTTTTTAAAAAAAGATTTTACAAAAAATACTTTTTCCATTCTTTTCTTTTACTTTCTAACATTTTTTTAGTGTTTTTATAATGTTTTTCGTAAAATTGCATTTTAAATTCTTACTACAAAATAATTAAATAATGAATCTTTTTATCAATAATATTTCCC
>JAYVHJ010000104.1:0-4825 GCA_043771315.1 Raineyaceae bacterium | reverse complement strand
ATTCATAAAATTACATTTGCAGATTTACAAACGTGGGGGCTAAATCCTGCTAGCATCAACCCAAAAAATATACGTCTTTACGGCAATCAGGGTGGTATGTTGCCACAAGCAAACGCTGCTACTCGTCCAACAGATTTGCAAGAAAATGCTATTTTGGTTGTGGGTGAAGAAGATAATGTTTTTAATAATGATGATTATATCCTTTTTTATGCACAAGATGCAAATAAATGGGAATACAATGCCACCACACAACTTTTTGAACACGAAAAAAATCTTTATTCAGACAAAAATTATTACTTTATCACTATTGCTGGAAACGCAGGCTTGCGTCTACAAACGCAACCCAGCATAAGTGGAGGCACGCAAAGCATCAATACGTATGATGAGCGTATTTTTCACGAGGTAGATAAAGAAAATTTGTTGCAACTTGCCACTGAAAATGGTTCTGGGCGTGAATGGTATGGTGAACTTTTTAATAGTTCAACAGCAAGCTATGATTTTACCGAAAACCTTACGGGAATAGCTCCCAATACAGATTTAGTGTTTACTTCTATGGTAGCAAGTCTTAGCTCCAAAAATAGTAATACTAATTTTTCTATTAAATCAGGTGCGCAAAATATTGGTAATCAGGTAGTTAATGATACACGACTTGGGAGATACGAGCCACAAGGAACAAACAAAACAGATATTTTTAGGATAAATACAAATAATTTATCAAATTTTGCAAGTTTTCCAATCAATTATACTTTTGCAAACAACGGAAATACGGCTGCTCGTGGGCTTCTGAACTATTACCGCTTGCAATTTAAAAGAAATCTTGCTTTGTATGACACACAAACTACTTTCCGCTCTATTGAGAGCCTAGCTGTGCCTATAGCAGATTTTTCTATCCAAAAAATTGATAATAATACCAGTATTTGGGATATTTCTAATCCTATTCTTCCACAAAAACAAATTTACTTTTTAGCTGGAAGTACAGCTACTTTTAGCACAAATACAAACCCGCTTTTACCAAAAGAATTTATTATTTTTAAAGGAAATACTTTTCCTTCTCCTGAACTTGTGGGCGCAATTCCAAATCAAAACATCCATAGTCTTGCTACTCCTAATTTACTGATTATCACCACAAAAGACTTAAAAGTACAAGCAGACCGTTTGGCACAATTTAGACGAACAAATGATGCTTTGAGCGTGGAGGTGGTTGTTTTGGAAGAAATTTATAACGAATTTTCATCTGGACGTGCTGATGTAACCGCTTTACGTGATTGTGCAAAATTGCTTTTTGATAAAAGTCCGACTACTTTTAAATATTTGTTACTTTTTGGAGATGCTTCTTTTGATTATAAAAACCAACCAAATGATGTTAGTTACCAACGCCACAAAGTACCAACTTATGAGGCTAGAGAGTCTTTGCACCCAATAAATAGTTATAGTTCTGATGATTATTATGGCTTTTTGAAGGCGACAGATGGTTTTTGGCAAGAAAGCCCAACACCAGACGAATATACAATGGATATTGGTGTAGGGAGATTGCCAGTTGCCACACTTGCAGAGGCAGCAGCCGTTGTAAATAAACTAATTTATTATGCCAATCAGCCAAAAACGTATGGCAAATGGCGTAATAAAGTAGCTTTTGTGGCTGATGATGGAGATTTTAATATACACCTCTCACAAGCTGATGAGCTTGCTAATGATGTAAATAGTACCTATTCTTTTGCTGCTGATAAAATATTTATTGCTGCTTATACCAAAGAACCAAATGCAAATGGTGGTCAGGATAGTCCAAAAGTGAAAAATTTGCTCACACAAGCCGTAGAACAAGGTAGTCTGATTGTCAATTATACAGGTCACGGTGCAGAGATTGGCTGGGCAGAAGAAGGCATTTTGGTGCTTAGTGATATAGAAGCGTGGCGAAATCTTAATAATATGCCTTTTTTTGTAGCTGCTACTTGTGAGTTTGGGCGTTATGACGGTGGACAATATACTTCTTCTGGTGCAGAACTAGCCCTACTTAATGCTAATGGAGGTGCAATAGGGCTTGTAGCTACTACACGACCTGTTTTTTCTGCTAGTAATTCTGCTGTAAACAGAGCGTTTTATATGGATAATGTCTTTAAACCCATTAACGGCAAGATGCCTCGTATTGGTGATGTGATGCGTAAAACCAAAAATAATAGCTTACGAGGCATAGGAAACCGTAATTTTACCTTGCTTGGCGACCCTTCTATGCGTCTTGCATATCCAGAAGACAAAGTTATTATCAAAAAAATCAATGATAAAGATATTCTTATCACGCAAGATACCATTAAAGCACTTGCAAAGATAAAAATTGAAGGAGAAATACAGAATTTTCTGGGTGCACTCAATACTGATTTTAATGGCGTGCTTGATGTAGTAGTTTATGATAAAATAACAGTTAGAAGCACTTTAGAAACGCCTATAACAACTTTTAAAGTGCGTGAAACCAAACTTTTTGAGGGAAAAGCAACTATTACAAACGGTAAATTTATGGTAGAATTTGTTGCACCAAAAGACATCAATTATACATTTGGAATGGGTAGAATACTGTTTTATGCACAAAACAACGCCTTAAATGGCGCATCAAACAGAGATGCCAACGGTGGCAAAAATGATATTTTGGTAGGAGGAAGTTCACCTATTGTTTCAAATGATGATACGCCACCAGTTGCAGAACTTTTTATGAATGATTTTTCTTTCAAAAATGGAGGTCTTGTGAGTAAAAACGCTACTTTTATAGCAAAACTTTCTGATGATAACGGAATTAATATTTCTGATGCAGGTGTAGGACATTCCATTACTGCATATTTAGATGATAATCAAGATAACACATTTATTTTGAATAACTTTTATACGGCTGATTTGGATACTTATAAAAGTGGTACTTTGCGCTTTCCTTTATATGATTTGGCAGTAGGAGCGCATACGCTTACTTTTAAAGTTTGGGACACGCATAACAATTCTACTGAAAAAACAATTAGTTTTAGAGTGGTTGAAAAGGGACAATTAGAAATCATCAATGTGTTTTCTGCACCAAATCCTTTTAATGATAGTGAAACGGCAGTTTTTTATTTTGAACACAATAGAGCAGGAGAAGATTTAGAAGTAAGTTTGGAAATAGTAAACCTAACTGGACAAAAAATAACTACTTCACAAGCCACTATTTTAGCGAGTGAGGCACGTAGCAAAGCCTTTGAATGGAATGGCAAAAATGCTAATGGTGAGCGTATAGCAGACGGATTTTATATTTATCATATCACCGTAAAATCACTTTTAGATGGCGCAACTGCCAAAAAAATAGGTAAAATTGTAAAAAGATAATTTTTTAGTTGTGAATTGTGAGTTGTGAATTATGAATGAATACATTTATTGCTATTAATTTGTTGCTAAGTAGTTTGTTGTAAAGAAATTCCTAATTTTATATTTCTTAGTGCCTACTTAGTGTGTATTTCTTAATGAACTTAGTGTTAAAAAGAAACAAACTTAATTAAAAATGACCAAAACAATCAATCCAAAAGATATTTCTACTGGTGAATTTCACGCTTTGATGTTGGGAGCTATTGCGCCTCGTCCAATTGCGTTTGCCAGCACAATAGACAAAGAAGGCAACGTAAATCTTAGTCCTTTTAGTTTTTTTAATGCTTTTGGCTCAAATCCTCCACTTTTAATCTTCTCTCCTGCTCGTCGTGTGCGTGATAACACTATCAAACACACCTTAGAAAACGTGCTTGAAATACCAGAAGTAGTGATAAATATTGTCAATTTCTCTATGGTAGAGCAAATGTCACTTGCAAGTACAGAATATGAAAAAGGCGTAAATGAGTTTATTAAGGCAGGTTTTACTGAAATAAAGTCAGATAAAATACGTCCTCCACGTGTAGCAGAGTCACCTGTGGCGTTTGAGTGCATTGTAAAACAAGTCATAGAAACAGGTACGCAAGGTGGCGCAGGAAATCTTGTTATTTGTGAAGTGATAATGGCGCATTTTAACGAAAATATTTTAGATAAAAACGGCAAAATAGATACCCCAAAAATGGATTTGGTAGCTCGTATGGGTGGAGATTATTATTGTAGGGTTATTCCAGAGGCACTTTTTGAAATTCCCAAGCCGCTTGTAAGTAAAGGGATTGGTTTTGATAATTTGCCTTTGCACGTAAGGGAAAGCCATATACTTTCTGCCAATAATCTTGGACGGCTTGCCAACGTAGAGAAGCTCCCAACCGCAGAAGAGATAAAAAACTTCAAAGAAAGTATAAATTTTGATAAAAATTCTAACAGAAATTTAGAAGATTTGCACAAAAAAGCACAACATTTATTAGAGCAAAACGACTTAAAAACAGCGTGGCTAACACTTTCTTTGGTTTCTTAGCAAAAAACGTTTAGGTTTATTATCAATACTTTTTATTAAAATCATAATTAAGAACTCATCATTTACTTATTTCTTTCCTTTGCTATTGTTTATGGCATAATAGTTATTATGCTTATTTTTGGCTGGAATAAAACTTTAAATTTCAAAGTAATTTCTACCAATGAAAATGCGAGAAACCCTATTTTTATTAGCATTGTGGTTGTGATGCGTAATGAGGAAGCCACTATTTTATCACTGTTGGAAGATTTGAGCAGTCAAACTTATCCAAAAACACATTTTGAATTGCTTATTATTGATGATTTTTCTGAGGATAAAAGTAAAGAAATAGTGCAAAACTACGCTAAAAACAGTAATTTTAGTATAATTTTGCTGGATAATAATGTTGATAAAAATATTATTTCACCAAAAAAACGAGCTATTACACAAGCTATTTCTAAA
>JAYVHJ010000103.1:0-4065 GCA_043771315.1 Raineyaceae bacterium | reverse complement strand
ATTGCATTTTGGTAAATCATCTGTAAAACTGTTTCTCCTACTGCTTTAAGCGTGTTTTTATCAATTATTTTGATGTTATCTTCTTGTGTATGATGATGTTTGCCAAATTCATTATCATAATTTATAATATCAATCATAGGGATTTTGCCAAATTCATTGACAAAAAGATGGTCATCAAGCATTCCGCCATCTCCAAATTTTAGTTCTTTATTGACAAAAAAGTGTCCATAACCCAATTTCTGACCAATTAGCCACGTTTGATTAACAATATTTGAGGCGTATTGTACAGAATAAAATTCTTTCCTAAAAATAGCATTTTTTGCACCAACCATATCCAACAAAATACCAAAATATGCAGAATAATCCGCTTTATGCTTATTTTTTGACCAATATTGAGAGCCGTGACACCAAAAAATCTTCTCTCCTTTGTCATTTTTGTTTGTGCCTTCTTTGTGTCCATCATCTTCCAAATCAAAGAAAATCACGTCTATGCCTACATTAGGCTTATTTTTATCCGCTTGAATGGCACGTACTATTTCCAAAAGCACCGCCACGCCACTTGCGCCATCATCTGCACCATCTAAGGGCTTTTCGTGGTTGTTTTTGTCTGCGTCTTTATCAGAAAAACGGCGGGTGTCCCAATGTGCGCCCAATAAAATACGTCTTTGTGCAGTCGGATTAAGTGATGCAATGATGTTTTTGCCTTGCATTTTGAGACTATCATAAGCAACAGCTTCAAAATTTTGGACTTCAATGTTTGCGCCCATTTTTTCTAAGGTTTTTAGCAGGTATTCTGCACATTCTTGGTGTGCTTTACTGTTGGGCGTTCTTGCACCAAAAGCAATTTGTTTTTCTATGAAAACAAAAGCAGAATCTGCATTAAATGCAGGTGTAGGCAATATTTTGAGTTCTTCCACTATTACTACGTCAGGTTTTTTGTCTATGATTTTATCACAACTATTAAACATAATAAAGGTGAAAATGCTTATTAGATAAACTGTATTTTTCATTAAGATTTTTGGGATAATTTTCTGTAAATGTAGTGTTTTTTCTCAAAATAGTAGCGTAATCAGTCAAAAAAATAGTATTTTTGGGCAAGTTGTTTGATAAATATTTCTATTTAACTCACAACTCATAATTTACAACTCACAATTCACAATGTCAAAATTTGATTATATTATTGCTGGTGCAGGCTGTGCTGGGCTTAGTTTAGCCTTTTATATTAGCCTTTCAAAGGCTGAAAACTTAAAAAACAAGAAAATTCTTTTGATAGATAAAGTCCAAAAAACGACAAATGACCGCACTTGGTCATTTTGGAAAGACAAAAATATTCCTTTTGAATTTGAAGAGATTATCTATAAAAAATGGGAAAACATCTATTTTTTTGGAGAAAATTTTTCTGATAAAATAAATATTTCTCCCTACAATTATAATACCATTCGTGCCATTGATTTTTATGATTTTACAAAAAAAATAATCAGTCAAAACCCTAATATTCAGATAGTTTATGAAGAAATAAAAGAAATAGGAGAAACGGATTTAAAAGAAAATTCTTGTGCTTTTGTACGCATAAATACGCAGACTGGTACACAAACGTATGAAGCTGATTTTGTGTTTAATAGCACCAATTTATTTTATGAAACGGAGAAAAAAGCAGGTTATCATTATTTTTTACAACATTTTAAAGGCTTCATTGTAGAAACAAAAACGGATTTTTTTGATGAAAAAACGGCACATTTTATGGATTTTAGAGTACCACAAATGCCAAAAGAAGCTAGATTTTGCTATATTTTGCCATTTTCTCCTACAAAAGCTCTCATTGAATTTACAGTTTTTTCTGAAAATTTATTAGAACAAAATAATAATGATATTAACAGTAATAATGAATATGATAACCAACTCAAAAATTACATAGAAAATATCATTCAACTCTTTGATTATAAGATAGTTGAAGAAGAGTTTGGTGTGATTCCTATGTATGATTTTGTGCATAAAAAGCAAATAGGAAACCGCATTATCAATATTGGTACAACAGGCGGGCAGGTCAAAGCAAGTACAGGTTACGCATTTTTGCGCATACAAGCACGTACAAAAGCTATTGCAAATGCACTTTCTTTGACAGGAAAGCCCTTTTATAAGGAGAAAAGCACCAGAAAATATCAATTTTATGATAGTGCACTTCTGAATGTAATGGCAAATGATAAAGGTAAGAATAGTGATAACCTTTCTATGAAGAAAATTTTTACCGTTTTGTTTGAGAAATTACCAATTACTGGTCTTTTTAGGTTCTTGGACGAAAAAAGTAGCCTTTGGGAAGATATAAAACTGATGTCAAAAGTGCCTACTATGCCATTTATGAGAGCTATCTGGAATAATTTTTGGAAGCAAAAATCATAATTATTCTGCAACTTTTAAGCTAGAATATTCTTATTTTTTCTTTTCTTCTGCAACTTTCAAATTTTTGATTTTTACAGATTCCATCATTTTTTTTGTGGGTTCTCTCCATTCTTGGCTTATTTTGAGCGGACAATTAAAGTTAAAAACAATGATTTTGTTCTCCACAACGGCATACATCATATAATTATAGGTTTCTAATGTACCTTTTTTGCCAGAAACTGCTTTTTTTGTATCATTTTCCTCTACAATTTTGCCAATAAATTCAAAAACTATAAAATCTCTTTTCTTAATAGTCACGAGTTTATCCTGCAAAAACTCTACTTTTGAGTAGCTTGCTTGCAGACTTCCTTTGTACAAATCTTTCAAAATTTTAAGGTCTTTTGCGTCCCAATACGTGTTGGTGATGTTTACGCCAATGTCTATGAGTGTGCTAACATCTGTATAAATGGCAGTTGGTTTGCGGTAGGTATAGTATTTTTTTGCTAACAAATCATCATTCATCTTCATGAAATCTTTGGGTAAAAGCATAGAAATCCCTAATGTAAGATTTGTCTTAGAAAGCTTCTTTTGTGCAAAAACATCACAAAAAATACATATATAAAATACAAGAAACAATACAGTTTTTAAAGCAATTTTTTTCATTTGAAATAGTTAAATCTAACATAAAATAATGCCCAAATATACAAAAAAAACGTATATTTTAAGCATAATTTAGGATTTTTTCATTAAATTTGTATTGACACTACTCACTAAAACACTACTCACTACACACTAAAAAAAATGCTTCTTTCTGCTATCAACACACAATATTTTTATGATAATTTGTTTCAGATAACACAACAAAAAAATCCTAAAAAACAGATTTTTGACCTTTCAAAGCAGTTTTTAGCTTTATTGGCAACCCTTACAGAAAATGAAAAACAGATTTTTGTTGGCATCTTTTCTAAGATAAATTTTGTTGTGCAAGCACATAATCTAGGCAATGAAATAGATGAAAAGCTACAAAATTTACGCCGTTTTATCCGCAAAAATGCTAGTCAAAATAACTTCACGCCTACACAAGAACAAGTGAACGCTTGTATCAAAATTTTGTTAGAACTTATTTTACAGTTTGCTGATTTTGAGTTAGATAGCATAAAAAACAAAGAACTAATCAATATTCTCCAAACCAATGAAAGTGTTATTTTTAGCCGACAAACGCCACAAGACAAAATCAAACGGTTATATGTAAGTATTTTAGAAAAAACGTCAATAGAAAAAGATGAAAATGGTAAAAATACTGCTACAATAACTGCCAAAACTGATGGTTTGGGCATTATTAAGATAAATATTGCTGATGTAGTGTATAGTGGCAGTTATACTTACCGTATGACTGATAATGTGCGTTATTTGCAAAATTTTCAGTCTGCATATTTCACTGATTTAGAATGTATTGAGGCTAATTTATTTGCTTCTACTGATACAACTTTAATTATTGCTAGCCCAGATTATTTGGTAGATGCCTCTAATATTGCCAAATGTTTTTATCAAGGAGGTAGCTCTCCGTATGTAAGTTTACTTAGTAAAATGCAGTTTTTTGCAGGAAATGAGAAAACTTTATTAGGAAATCTTATTAATGATTTGCTAGATAGGCTCGTGATAAACCCTGAAATTTTGTTTATAGAGGCT
>JAYVHJ010000102.1:0-7557 GCA_043771315.1 Raineyaceae bacterium | reverse complement strand
TTTTGCCTGTTGTAAATACCTCATCTAATTGTTGTAGAAAAGGCTGCCCTTCCAGCTCGGGAATAGCTTCTGCCAATTTTTTTCCAATAACATTTTTAGTTTTCCCCCAATAACCTAATGTCATATCATTGGCAACTTCTACTATAAGCTCTCTTCCCACCAAAAAACACGTACCTACAGGCGTATTCTCCATAAGCATACGAAATTTCGTTTCACTTTTTTCTGTATTTTTTCGTAAAAGTACCATTTCTGTGACATCATACGCAAGAGTTGTAACACCTGAAATAGTATTATCCGCTTCATAATAAGGTTGATAAATAATATTAAAATACTTTTCTACAAGTTTATCTGCGTGTTTGAGTTGGGCTAATGTTTCATTAAGATAGGCTGGCTTACCTGTGAGAAAAACATTTCTAATCACTGTTGGAAATGGTTGATTTTCAAGTTCGGGCAAAAGTTGCAATAAGGTTTTGCCTTCTACGTCTGTGCCTTTGCCCCAAAACTCTTTCATCAAATCATTGGCAAGTATAATGATCATTTCTTTTCCTATCATTACCGAAAAAGCAAACGGAGAGTGCATTAGCATTTTATAATAGCGGCTATTGCTTTCTTGAATCCTTTCCAAAGCTTTTTGTTCTGCTTTTTGTTGTTCTGCTAATGCTTTCTTTAGGAGTGCCTGAGCAGTTACTTCATAAGCAATAACAGTAACACCTGAAATTACCTCGTCTGTTTCAAAATACGGTTGATAAACAAAATTAAAATAAGTGTCTTCTAGTTTTCCATTATTCATAAGTGAAACAAGCAGTTCGTTTCCATAATAAGGAATACCTGTAGTATAAACGGTGTCAATCAAACTAGGGAATGAGGAGTCTTTAAGTTCAGGTAATAACTCAAATAATGGTTTTCCTTCAACATTTTGCCCTTTCCCCCAAAATGCTTTTATGCTATCATTGGCAAGGGTAATCACCATTTCTTTGCCCTTAAAAATGCCAAAACCAAATGGAGATTTCATCAGTAGCATATTGTATCTTTTTTCACTTTCTTCTGCTCTTTTGCGTGCAAGCACCTGCTCAGTAACGTCTACAGCGTGTACGAGGATACCAATTAGCGTGCCTTTTTTGTCATAATTTGGCTGATACAAAAAATTAACATAGGATTCTTTTAGCCCTCCGTTGCCGTTATCAAGTTTGGCAAGCATTTCATTGATTTTGACGGGTTTTTCAGTTTGATAGACTTGGTCTAACAATTCAAAAAAACCTTGTCCTTCAAGTTCTGGCAAAACTTCTCTGATAGGTTTTCCAATAATATCCCTGTGTCCAGTCATTTTCATATACATTTCATTGGCTGACTCAAATATATGTGTTGGTCCACACAGAATACAAATGATGCTAGGGGATAACATAAATGCGCTTTCTAGGCTATTTTGATAATTTTTTTGGATGCTTTCAGTGTTTTGTGCCATTGTGTTTTTTGAATTTTTGTTAAATCTAACTAAAATTACGGAGTTTTTTTGCTTTTGTTTAGTTTTGATGCAAGAAATAAATAATGGTAGTGTTAAAGATAGGCTATTCAGAAGACAGGGGTAAGTTCTCCCATTTTTGATATCAACTAGTGCATAGTCAAGCACGCCAAAGCTTCTACACCGTCAGCTAAAGCAGACGGCAAAATATAATAAAAAATAGGACAAAAAAGCATTTCTGTTCACTTTCCTTTCTTTGCCGTCTGCTTTAGCTGACGGTGCAGGGATATTCAAGTGCTTGACTATGCACTAGTTGATATCAAAAAACTGGGGGAAGTCTATTATAGCCTTCTGAACAGCCTATGTTAAAAATATGCTTTTTGGGTCAGACTTTGCAGACAAACTATTAACAATTACTTAGTATATAGGTTTTTCGTAGTCTCCCAAATTCATACTAAAATGGATTTTCCCATATTCAACCATATTTTCTGTTTTATTTTCCTCGTAATAAGAATTTCGTAGATTTTCTGTAGTTTCTGGCGTTATTTCTTCTAGTTTAACTATTTTACCATTTTCCTTAATGTAAGTTTGATTATTCATATATGAGGCTTCCAAGTTGGAACAACGCACTACATAGCCCATTCTAGTTGGAATTTTATCAATATTTAATATAGAAGGCTTAATCTCGTGAGTGTATAACCTGTTTGTAGAAAGAGAAATCAAAAATGCAGAATTTGGATATAAGGTAACACTAAATTCTTTCTCCAAACTATCATCATTGACGGTACTTTTCAATTTGAAATGAAGCCTAGTTAGTCCGCTTGTTTGGTTATAGCAAAAATCATATTTATCTGTTTTTGAAGGTTTTAGCTGTTCAAAATTAGATTTGTCATAGAAAGTACAAAAAGCAATAATACCTTCTTTTGGCATATCTTTAGTTTTGTCAGAATGTGCTTTTATTTTAGATTTCACTTCTTTTGTGATACCTTCAATTTTCTGTTTATTTTCATATATTTGTACCAAAACGTGATTTAGTTTTGTTTCTTTCTCAAAAACATACTTTACAGCATCATTCAACGTGTTTACTATTTTATGGTCAGTAAGACGAAAATTATCAGTAGCTCCTGTTAAGTTACTAGAACACCTCAAAAGGCGGTAATGTAGTATTTCTTTATCTTCTTTCTGTTCTTTTAGAATTTCGGTTAAATATATTCCTTTTCTCAAAGCTACAGATTGCTTGTTTGACTCTGTTAATTCTTGAAATATATGTTCTGCTTTAACTTTATCAAAATAATTATCATCATCAAACAAATTTCTAAAATAAACCCCTGCATTGCTGATAATAATAGGAACTTTGCCTATTTCTATCACTTCTGCGGTGTTTTTATTGTAATTGTAATTTTCGTAATTACTAGAAAATTCTTTGATAATATAAATAAAATCAAAATCATCTTCAAATTTAGACATATCTCCACAAATATAAATCTGTTTGTTACTTAGATTTGTCTGAATTTCAGAAAAATTATTGACTACTTTTCCACAAAAATTATTGATTAAATACTGCAATTCCAAAGGTATTTCTGTATTTTCTTGCAAAACGACAAGAAAATTTTTGTCTTTGGATATATTATTTTCAAGAAGTGATGTTATCATTTTATTTTTTTGATTTTTTGAATAAAGCCGTTTTTCGTAAGAAAAACGGCTTTATTTATGAAAAAACTATTTATTATCTAAATTTATTTTTAAGTGCTGCAAGTTGCGCCTGAAAATCATTTAACTCTTCTTGTTTATCTTTCACAACAGTTTTCTGAACTGTTTTTTGAGTAGTCTGACCAGTTTTTTCTGTTGATTTGTCATTCTTCTCTGTTTGTTCTGTACGTTTTGGTTTTGCCTCACCTGTTGCTGATGCCTTCATTGAGAGTGCAATACGTTTGCGAGAACTATCTACTTCCATCACCGTTACCATCACTTTTTGCCCAACTTTTGCCGCTTCTGATGTATCTGTGATATATTTATCTGACATCTCGCTAATGTGTACAAGTCCGTCTTGATGCACACCAATATCCACGAAAGCTCCAAATTTCGTTACATTCGTTACAATTCCTGGAAGTTTCATTCCCACACGCAAATCTTTCATTTCGTTTACACCTTCTGCAAAAGAAAAAGCCTCAAATTTCTGGCGTGGGTCACGTCCTGGCTTGGCAAGTTCTTGTACAATATCATTCAAAGTAGGCAAACCAATAGTTTCTGTTACGTATTTTGAAATAGTTATTTTTTCACGAAGTTCTCTTTCTTTGATGATGTCAGCCACTTTGCAACCTAAATCAACAGACATTTTTTCTACAATACCATAAGATTCTGGGTGAACTGCACTACTATCCAACGGATTTTCTGCGCCACGTATGCGCAAAAAGCCTGCGCATTGCTCAAACGCTTTAGCACCCAATCTAGCCACTTTTTTTAGTTCATTACGAGATTTGAAAGCACCATTTGTATTGCGGTATTCTATAATATTTTGTGCCAAAGTTTCTCCAAGACCTGCTACATAAGTGAGTAATTGCTTACTTGCAGTGTTTACCTCCACGCCAACGGCATTTACGCAACTCATCACCACGTCATCAAGCATCACTTTAAGGGCATTTTGGTCTACATCGTGCTGATATTGCCCTACTCCTATTGATTTTGGGTCAATTTTGACAAGTTCTGCTAGTGGGTCTTGCAATCTGCGTCCAATAGATACAGAGCCACGCACCGTTACATCTTCATCTGGAAACTCTTCACGAGCCACCGCAGAGGCAGAATAAATAGATGCGCCACTTTCATTTACCATAAGCACTTGAACATCAGCTAATTGCAAATCTTTTACAAAAGTTTCTGTTTCACGACTAGCCGTTCCATTTCCAATAGCAATGGCTTCTACATTGTATTTTGCACAAAGATTTTTCACTAAAATACTAGATTTTGCAGTTTCTCTTTGTGGCACATTAGGATAAATAATGTCGTTTTCAAGTAGTTTGCCACTTTTATCAAGCACAACTAATTTACAACCGCTTTTAAAGCCAGGGTCAAGGGTAAGGACTGTTTTTTCGCCCAAAGGAGCAGCCAAAAGCAGTTCTCTAATATTTTCAGCAAAAACCCTAATAGCTTCTTCATCAGCTTTTTTCTTAGAAATAAGACGCACTTCTGTTTCCATTGAAGACTTTAAAAGTCGCTTGTAACAGTCTGCAATGGCAGTTTTTATCTCACTTGCACACTGATTACGTGCTGTAATAAATTGTTGTTCTATAATTGGTATTGCTTCCTCATCTGTGGGTGCAATATCCAAACTCAAAAACAGTTCTTTTTCACCTCTGCGCATAGCTAAAACCCTGTGAGAGGGCGCATTAGCAATATTTTCAGACCATTCAAAATAATCTTTAAATTTCTGTGCTTCTTGGTTATTTTCTTTATCTGGTAAAACTTTTGTCGTAATAATTCCTTTTTTCCAAAATAAATCACGCATTTTAGCCCTAATTTCAGCGTTTTCGTTGATAATTTCCGCAATAATATGTCTTGCGCCTTCAAGTGCCTCTTCAATGGTATTTACGCCTTTTTCAGCATCAATAAAAGTGTTTGCTTCTGCAATAATATCAGCACTTTCTTGCAACAGAATAGTTTGTGCAAGTGGTTCAAGTCCTTTTTCACGTGCAACAGTTGCTTTTGTACGTCTTTTTGGCTTGTAAGGCAAATACATATCTTCTAATCTTGCCATATTTTCAGCAAGATTTATTTTTTCTTCTAGTTCTGGCGTAAGTTTCCCTTGTTCTGTGATAGATTTGAGGATAGCCTCACGGCGTTTGTCAAGCTCACGTAGTTGCTCGCTACGGTCACGAATGTTCATTATTTCCACCTCGTCAAGGTTATCTGTCATTTCTTTGCGGTAACGAGCAATAAAAGGAACAGTGCCACCTTCTTCAATAAGACTTAGGGTAGCTTGTACTTGTTTTTCAGAGAGTTTTAGCTCCTGCGCAATTTTCTCAAAATGCAACATATTTTTTGAATTGTGAATTGTGAATTTTAAATTGTGAATGAAATACACAAAATAAACTTTAATGATTTACTTTAACACACTTTTTTGGAGTGCAAAGATAACAAAAAATCCTAAAAAAATGATGCTTTTTAGGATTTTTGATAATGTAGAAGTTGCTACTATCTTAGATAAAGTTCATTTCTTTGAGATAATTAAAGATAGCTATTTTTTTAAGGATTAAGAAACTAATCAGTCCTTAAAATCTAAAAATTCGTAATTAGCTATCTCTTACTAGCATCAAAGAGGCGTTGTTTTTCTTCTTTTGAAAGGCTTTCATAGCCTTTTTCAGAGATTTTATCAAGGATTTTATCTATTTCAGACTGATTAGGGAGTGCGCTAGCACCTTCAAAACCTGTATCATTATGGTTATTTCCAACACGTACAGCAGGTTTTACTTTTACTTTTTCATTTTTGGTATAAGAAAATTTTGGTTGAGAAGGTCTATTGAAAACTTTATTGTAGATACTTACAAAAAAATCAATAATTTTATTCACCCACATACCCCAATCTCTGCCTTTTCTTAGCTCTGAAACAAAGATAAAACCCATTAAAGCACCGCCCAAATGTGCCGTATTTCCGCCTGTATTGGCACTTGCCATTTCAAAGAAAGAAAGTAAAACCATTGCCCCAACAAGGAATTTGAGTCGTATAGGAAACACTCCAAAAAGCATTATCACTGCATTAGGCGTAAGCATAGCCGCTGCTACTGCAACACCATAAACACTACCAGATGCACCAGAAAGGGCTAAATTAGGATTACTCAAATAAACAGAAAGACGTGGCACAAGGTTATAAACTGCCACAAATGCCAACGCTCCCATCAGCCCTGCCATTACATACAAGCCTATCAAACGCTTATTTCCAAGAAATTCTTTTACAATTTGTCCTACAAAATAAAAAAATAACATATTAAACAAAATATGAAAAAATCCTGTATGTGTAAAGGCATACGTAAAGACCGACCAAGGGCGGTACATCAAATAGTTAAGGTTGGCAGGTGTACGCAACTGGTTGGTAATCAGCAGGTAAAGTGCATCACTATTGGCTATAAAGAAAAAAACTTTACAAGTCATTTCTATGAAAAATACAATCAAATTGATAGCCAAAAGCTGCATTACAGCGTTATTATATTTAAAAGCATTCTTAAGTTCGTCCCAAAAATTCATATCGTTACAATAATTTTAATCTTAATTTTCTGTTTATTTGATAGGTCTTACCACAAATATACAACATTTTTTTCTGATTTAATGTTTCATTGCAACAAAAAATAAGAAACGTAAAATACTACAATTTTGATGATATTTCATATTTTTTTTATAAATTTGGAAAAATAAATAAAAATTTAATAACCTAGTCATAGTGTCCCACTACGACTGCAAGCAATGTATTGAGCGTCCCGCTCTCCTACGACAAACAAAAATAAGACAAAATGGCTAGAAAATATACAATAAAAGCACAAGATAAACCTTATTTTGTTACATTTACAATAGTTGAATGGGTTGATGTTTTTACTAGAAATATTTATAAAGATATTTTTATGGAAAGTTTGGTTTATTGTCAAAAAAATAAAGGATTAGAAGTTTATGCTTACTGTTTTATGACAAATCACATTCATTTAATTTTAGGTATTGAAGAAGATTTATTATTGCAAGATGCTATCAGAGATTTGAAAAGTTTTACCTCTCGCCACATAAGAAAAGCCATTGAAGAAAATGACCAAGAAAGTCGTAAAGAATGGATGTTGAGTATATTTAAGAATGTAGGTAAGTATAATGCACGAAATAAAGATTTCCAATTTTGGATACAAGATAATCATCCAATAGAACTAAATACAAATGAAAAACTCTTTCAAAAATTAAATTATATCCATCAAAATCCTGTAGAAGCAGGTTTTGTAGAAAAACCAGAAGATTGGGTTTGGATTAGCGCAGGGAGTTATGCAGAAATAAGACAATCACCTATAGAATTAATTTATATTTAACAAAAAGCAAGTGGGACGCTTGAATACATTAAATAGGTCGTAGTGGGA
>JAYVHJ010000101.1:0-4068 GCA_043771315.1 Raineyaceae bacterium | reverse complement strand
GCTAAAAACTCAATATTTGTTAATATTTCCGCTTTTATTTCTTTTGAAAGCTCAAAATGATATTCTAACTCACTTATCACATAAATTAGATTTTCTAATAGATAAAAATTGTTTTGTTTATGCCAATTATAAACTTTATTTTCAAGTTGAGTATCTTCCAAAATGCTTTTTAATCTTTTTTTAATGGTTATATCAATCATTAGCTCTGATTTTTAGTGATAATACAAATAAAAAAACTTATATTTTATCTTTAAAATTAAGATAAACTCCAACTTCGCAACAGAAACGCATAGGTACTTTCTGAAATATTATTAGTCTCTTTGTGATTTTGATAAAACTTCTCTTGTTCAGAAGTGAAATCAGCCCTAATAGAAAGATATTTTAAATGTTTAAATTCTGATAGATATTCAATATTTGCAATATTTTTGCAAGATATTTTCATATCTACAAGATATTTTAATGCAACTAATTGCTTAAAGTCTATTGTTTCTACATAAACATCTAACATTGCAACTCTTGTTTTAGCTAATATTTCTAAAATATCTGTTGAAATATATCTAATACTAATTTTTGCTATATTTGGGAAAAGGGCTAAAACTTCAATGCTATCAAGATTTTCCTCAAATAAATTAACATAATAAATCCTATCTAAATCAGATTCAACCATTTCTGATAATGGTTTATCTAAAAAATCACCATTATATGCAAGAGATTTTTGCCAAACCTCACTTAAATTCACAAGTTTATTAGATGCATTTCTTAGTGTGTTTTTATGGCTCAAATCAACCCAATGAACATAGTTTTGCCCCCCAGTACTAACTTTCGGTTCAAAACAAAACTGTCTTTCAAATATTGTTACTTTATTATTTTCAAACTGCTCGCTTACAAAATCTAGAAACTCATCAAAATTTTGTGAGATAAAAAAGAAAACTTCGTGATATTCTCTAAATAGAACTATTACTTGCCCAAAAGTACCTTCCGTATCTGGGTCAAAATCTAAATATATTTCAGAACCAGCACCATCACTGCCAATCACAATTCTATTTATTATTTCGCCTCCAGCTTTTATTTTATTGGTGTGACTGGAATATAAATTACACAAACCGCCACCACGGATTCCTATACCAAATAAGTCCCATCCATAACCCAAACCCTCATACATTTTTGATGTACCATAAAACTCTTTTACGGCATCAGGGAGCTTAAAACCAAGTGTTTTTTCAAAATCTTCTAACTCTTGTTTTGTATAGCCTATGCAGTCATCAAAATAATTAGGAACAAGTTTTTTGATATTATTGAACAATCTTTGTACTGAAGTCATATTTTAGTTATTTTTTAGAGTTTTCCTTCACAAAACCACACGAATAATGCCCAAATCATCTGTTGCTTTAAGTAAATAGTTGTTTTCCAAACTTTTAACTTTAATATTAAGCATTTCTTTCTTATCCAAAAAGGTCTTATCATTGAGCAAATAAGCAGGAATATCCAGTTGTTCTAAATTTTCTGTTAAATCAGTTTTCTGAAAACTATCAATTCCATCAGTAGAAATACTTACATCTTGACAATTCTCTATTTCAATAATTTGTTTTTGCCTCAAAAACCACTCCTCAAAATTTTCTCCCAAATGATAAATTAAATAATCTGGCTGATTATCTTGCTCAAACCTAATTATTTTACCATTGATAGCTATTGTGGCATCTCCAACAACAATAATTATTCCTTTTTTGGTGTTTATATCCATCAAAAACAATACTAATGTTGTTAAAAGTTCGTTTTTTTCAAGAAGAAGGGCATTTTTTATATTTTGGAGTGATGTAAATACTTCAAATAAAATCTCCTTCATTTCTTTTTTTAGAGAAATATTTTTAGTTATTTCACCAAAAAACTCTTTATAATCTCTTTCTTTAATAATCTTCTTAATAATTTTACCCAGAAGTGTTGATGCAAAATAACTTTCCTCGCCCATTGTGCAACCGTCCATTACAGCGCACAAAAGTTTATTATCTGAAAAACGCTTGGAAAACGCATAATCTTCACAAAAATCAAAATGATATTCTCCAATTTTGGTAATTTGGTATATTTGCATTTAGTCTTTAGAGTTTTCCCTCACGAATATTTTGTACAAAGATAAAGGTTTTTTGCTAATTTTTATTAGAAAAGATAGGCTTATTTATAGCTCAAAATCCACTTTTTGGGTGCAAAAGTATCTTTTTCATTCATTAAGTTGATATTTGGGTCAATAAGCAACTTACTTGGCTTTCCGTTGAGCGTAATATATGCCTCTACACGCACAGAAGGCACTAAATTTGGTGTTTTTGAGGTTTTTTGATAATGATTTCCTAGAAAATGAGCAAATTGCAAAATCATATCTGGTTGCATTGCCATTTGTTTTTCTTGATGAGAATTTAAAAATTCTGCATTATCAACAATACCCTCTTTGCCTGTAACAGGGTTTTTGACGTAAAAAGTCGCTGTTCCTGCCTTTTCCATTAGCATCACACGCCACGAAAAACGGTAGCCTTCTTCTGACCAAAACAAGTTACTTTCATAACACAAAAACCGCAAAGGGAAAATAATTTGGAAAAGGAAGAAAATAATCAAAATACCACCCCTAACCCCTCCTAAAAAGGAGGGGGATAAGGCTTCATTTCTAACTCCTTCTAAACTAGAAAGGAACAAAGCCCCCCTCCTTCCTAAGGAGGGGCTGGGGGTGGTTTTATTAAGAAAATCCCAATCAAAAAATATCAAAGTTGCGCCTATCATCACAAGAGGAAAAACACCAATTTGGAACAGTAAACCCGTCAAAATGTGAAAAACAATGACCGTTAGATAAGCAAAAAAGCGTGTTTTTTTGTTGATTAAGAAGAAAATAATGGTACAATCATACAACATTCCTACCCACGAAAACACATAAGGTGTGATTTGCCACGTAAAAATTGTGCCAATTATGGGCATTTTGTCGTGTGCAGGAAGCCAAATTTTGAGTGGCAAGGCATTAAATAACCAATCATAGTTGATTTTTGCAAGTCCCGCATAAATATAAACAAAACTTATTTGTAATTTTAGTACCAAAATACACCAATTAGGCACATTTCCGCCAAATAGCCCCACTCCTCTCCTCCCCAAAGGAGAGGGAGTTTGCACGAAAATCAACAAAAAACAAACACAACTTACAAAATAATAGTGATTAAGATAATAAGTTAAATCAATTAGTTCTGTGTAAGTAAAACATAAAAATAGAACTATTGCAGCAACTTTATACAGTGTTTTTTGTGCAAACATCACGCCCAAAGCAGCCAAAATCATTAAATAATGAATGGCATATAAATAATGGCTAGAAACTGGTTCTATCCACTCAAAACCCCAATATTTGAAATGGAATTTTGGTTTTATGTAATGGTCTTCTATCCAACCCAAATACATAAAACGGATAGTTCCTATTATCATAAGTGCGCCAAAGACAATTTTAAAAACTATCAATGGCGCAGCTGGAACTTGTTTTTGAAGATATTTTAGAATATTATTCAGTTTATCAAGTATTTATAATTGTATTTTTCGTAATTCGTAATTGAAAATTCGTAATTGAATTTAATCTCCATCTCCGCTACTAAAAGTAATAGCAATACCCAATAATGAAGACATATCACTTTTAAAAAATCTTGTATTTTTCTGTATTTCTGTATGTAAGTTTTCTAATAAAAGTGGAGAATTTGTTATCTGAAAAGCAACAGAATTACTTGTAGGAATAGCATTTAAAGCACTTTTAATAGCTAAT
The DNA here is from genome assembly GCA_043771315.1 of Raineyaceae bacterium. Lineage (GTDB taxonomy): Bacteria > Bacteroidota > Bacteroidia > Cytophagales > Thermonemataceae > JANYGM01. The sequence goes on along the minus strand of JAYVHJ010000101.1, from coordinate 293 downwards.
AATTGTGTTTCTGTTGATGTAATAAGCGTATTTCCGCCTTCAACACTTTGCAAATATTCTTTAAAACCTGTACCATCTTCCTCCGTTTTTGATTTTCCATACCAAATATTTTCTATTGATTTGAAGTGTAACTGCATCATTACAAGTGTTTTAGAGGAATAATAAGCCTCTACTCTTTGCGCTTCTATTTGCGTTTGTCCTGCACGCTTACCCAATGGAACGCCCAATTTGAAATTTTTGAGTGCTTCAAAACTACGCAAAAACTCATTATAAAGTTGAGAAGTGCTACTACC
>JAYVHJ010000100.1:0-4793 GCA_043771315.1 Raineyaceae bacterium | reverse complement strand
ACCCACATACAAGCTACATTCCACCTCAAAATACTGCTATGGCTAAAAGTCAGTTAGAAGCTGATTTTGATGGTATTGGTGTAGAATTTAATGTTTTTAAAGACACTATTCACATTATTACGCCTATGGCACAAAGTCCATCAGAAATTGCAGGTTTGCAGGCAGGCGACAAAATAATTATAGTTGATGGTGAAAATATGACAGGCAAAAAAATTGATAATAATAAGATTTTCAAGAAGTTGAGAGGTAAAAAAGGCACAAAAGTAACTATTGAAATTGCTAGAAAAAATAATAAAAACTTGCTTTCATTTGTTGTTACAAGAGATAAAATACCAAGTCTTTCTGTATATAGTTATATGATTGATAATCAACAAAATAAAGAATTAAGTAATATTATAAACAGCAATATAAACAATAAAAATACTACTGAAAAAATTGGTTATATTAAAATAACTAAATTTGCGGACAAAACGTATGATGAATTTTCTGTGGCACTTGCCAAACTTCAAAAGCAAGGAATGACTAAACTTCTGCTTGATTTGCGAGATAATCCAGGCGGATATATGAACCACGCCATAAAAATTGCTGATGAATTTTTGAAAGATAAAAGCCTAATTGTCAGTACAAAAGGCAAAGGTGGAAAGTTTAAAAAAGAAGACTTTGCTACCTCAAAAGGTACTTTTGAAAGTGGCAAAATTGTTGTGCTTATCAACGAAGGAAGTGCCTCTGCGGCAGAGATTTTGAGCGGTGCATTGCAAGATAACGACAGAGCTACAGTGGTGGGCAGGCGTTCTTTTGGCAAAGGACTTGTGCAGATGCCTATTGATTTGACTGATGGGTCGGAGTTGCGCCTCACTATTTCACGCTACTACACGCCCAGCGGAAGGTCTATTCAGAAAGATTATAAGAAAAATATTGATAAATATGATACAGACTTAGCCAACCGCTATAAAAGCGGTGAAATGTTTGAAGAAAACATCTTAGATAGCTCCAAAACTGATAATTCTCCTAAGTTTAAAACTGTTGGTGGGCGTATTGTGTATGGTGGTGGCGGTATTTCTCCTGATGTTTTTGTTGGCTTAGATACCACAGCAACTACTAAATATTTATCAGATTTGTATAAAGAAAATGTGCCTCGTGAGTTTGCATTGGCATATTTTAAGCAAAATGAAACTACACTTAGGACAAATGGTTTGGTGTCTTTTAATCAGAAGTTTGTGGTTACTGAGAAAATGCTACAAGAAATCATAAAACTAGGAGAAAATGCTGGAATTAAGTTTGTTGAAAATGATTTTAAGCGTTCTAAAAACGTGTTTAAAGCGCAAATAAAAGCATATATTGGAAAATATATTTGGAAAGATGAAGCCTATTATCCTGCTTGGTACGAAACAGATGCTATTTACCAAAAAGCACTACAAATGATGTATTGATGTGTGATGTATGGTGTAAATACATTGTTTGTTATCAACAAGCAATATAAATATAATAGAAATGGGAAATAGAATAAACTTGTTTTTTTTATTCTTGATATCTTTATAATAGTTGCTGTATTAATATTAGTGGATTATCTAATGCACTATGTAAAGAAGTTTTTTATGCCTTAGTTTCCTGTCATCACAACCAAAATATGAAAAACTATCAAGGAAATACATTATCTGACGTAATGTGTTTTTAGTATTGCTATTGTCAAAATACCCAACAATAGCAGAAGCTATTTCTATGGCTTTATTTAGTTTTTCTTATGTCCCTTTAAATCAATTCTGGGAATTTAGACACTACTAAGTGGTAATTCCACAAAAAAACTTGTTCCTTTTCCTACAACTGTTTCAAACCAAATTTGTCCTCCTGCGTGTTCTATTCCACGTTTTGCAAGTGCCAAACCAATTCCAGAACCAGTAGTTTTGGTACTAAAATTAGGCATAAAAACTTTATTTTGTATCTCTTCATCTATACCACTGCCATTGTCTTGTATTTGTACATGTGCAAAACCTTTTTCAGTAATTTTGAGATGTACCTCTATTTGTGGTTGTTTGTCGCCTTGAATGGCTTGTATTGCATTGATAATAAGGTTATTGAAGATTTGTCCAGTAAGTTGTTCGTCCCCTCGCACCATACAAATATTTTCTAAAATATGGCTTGAAATGCTTATTTGATTGTTTTCTTTGTGTAAATCAATGATTTTATGAAGATTTTTAGCAATATCAAAATTTTCACTTTTTGGAATTGGCATTTTTGCAAAAGAGGCAAAAGAAGACGCAATATCACTAAGCGTGTCTATTTGTGTCAAAATAGTAGCAAAGGGCTTTTCTATAAGGTTTTTGAGGTCAGAATCTTGTCTATTTATCTTCATTTGCAGGTGTTGCAAAGTGAGTTTCATAGGCGTAAGCGGGTTTTTTATCTCGTGAGCTACTTGTTTAGCCATTTCACGCCACGCAGACTCTTTTTCGCTACGACTAAGTGCCTCCTTGCTATCTTCCAAATTCACTAGCATACGGTTATACTCGCCCACAAGCAACCCAATTTCATCATCAGAAGCCCATACAAGCGGTTCATTATATTTATTCAAACTTGTTTTTCTAATTTTTTGAGTGATAAGTTGCAACGGAACGGTAAGCAGACGAGAAGCAAAGTAAGAAAAAATTAAAAATATAATAAAAATCCCTGTAAAAATATTGATAATTGTTGCCAAAATATTGATAATTTTCTTATCTCTTTCTTCTTCAGAATCAAAAAAAGGTACGCTCAAAATGCCTAAAAGGGCATTATTATCAAAAGAACGCACCGCCACATAAACGGTTTTATAATTTAATAGTCCAATAGACTCTGAAAGTAGCAAACTCTTTTCTTTTTGCTCAATAAAAGAGGCATAAACAAGCGGATTAAGCATTTTTGAGAGAATATTATTATCATAAATAGCTGGTTGTGAAGAAGCTATGAGATGCCCTTGTATATCAAACAGATTAAGGTCTGCTTGTGCATATGCAGAGAGGTTATTGAGTTCTGTTGATAGTTGTTCTTTACTAATAAGTTGCTGATTTTGAAAGCGTTGTAAGTCTGCATTGATACTATTGGATACACTTTCTGCTTTATTGATAAAATTATTGCTCAAATCTTGTTCGTAAGAGGCACTAAACAAACTTAAAGTAATGATACTCACTACAATAAGAGGTAGAAAGAACGCAATATTAAGATAAATCTGAATTCTTGTAGAAAAATTGACACTCATTTTTGAATACCTATTACGCATAGCATACAAAAGCACCAAAATAAAAACAATAAGTGCTAAAATTAAAAATAATAAAGAAAAATTGGCAAAAATATTTTTTAATGTGTATCTATCAGATGAAATAACAACCTGCTTCATTTGTTGGCTAACTTGTTTAACTTCTTGATTATCAATATTTTGATTATCAGATTTCATAGCAAAATGCTTATGGTTAGCAACTGTTAAACCTTCTTGATATAAAGAAGATAAATTGAACCACGTAGGGCTAAAATCTTTTTCGTAGTTATAATTTCCACGAGAATAAGAAATGCGGTTATTTATATATATGGCATAATCATACTTATAAAACTCCTCTCCTTGCCTATACTGTTGCTTTATGAGAAGTTCTGGGGTAAGGTTATTAGGTGAATGTTTTGCCTGTTTGAGGTCAATAATTATGTAGCCAAGCAAGCTAGTAGAATCTTGTTTTATTTCAATAAAATTGAGGTATTCTTTGAGGATATTGTCACCAATTTGGGCTTCTATGGCATTATTTTCACTCACAAAGTAGGTATTTGCTTTATCTGTTTTGAATTTTGCTTTATTATATTTCTTAGAAAAATCCAAAAAAGTTGGTAAAGCTGGATTATCCACCGACTTTCCAGCCGCATCAAAAATATGAATTTGAGTTTGATATTTTTCAAGTGTATTACTCAAAAAACGTCTAACTCGTTGTCTTACAAGTTGTTTGGGCTGAAAAGGACTAAGAAAAATCTGTTTGATATTTTCGTCTTTATTGATGTCGTTATGCGCCTCCTCCAAAATAAATTCTGTATAGGGGTCTTTCTCTTCTAAGAGTGTTTCAGCGTACTTTTTCTTCTCAATATCTATCCTGTTTTCACCAAAAACATAAATAGCATACGTTCCCACGCTTGCACATACGAAAGATGCCAAAAACAAATAAATTGAAGTCAGATAACGAAAACGGTACAAATATTTGGGTAAAAGTAAATACAACGCCACCAGAAAATAAATAGCCCCAATAATGACCACAAAAATGTAATAAATCCCTGCCCAATGGCTCAAAATAACATAAATAAGCGTTCCACCAAGCCACGAAGGAATTACTTGAAAAATATTCTTTTTATTTATTCTAATAAAAATTCTTACAACAATATTGGTAACAATAAAGAAAATAATGCTACTCATTGCAAAAACTAGCAAGAAAACCACTTTGAAATAGGATAAATCAATGTTTTGAGAAATATCCAGCACAATTTGAGAATGAAGATAAACTGTACTCATCACATAAAAAACACCATACAAAGACAAATATGTAACCGACACAAGCACTAAAGAAATGCTATAACGCAACAAATAAGGCAGTTTTTTGACAATATACAGGTAGGTACGAGAATTATGATAATTTTTGAGTATATTAAACATCAACATCACTACACAAAAAGTATTTAGAAAAAAATCACCCAGATTTGGTGCAAAATACTTTTTGTGTAGTGATGTTGATGTTTAATATACTCAAAAATTATCATAATTCTCGTACCTACCTGTATATTGTCAAAAAACTGCC
>JAYVHJ010000099.1:0-4266 GCA_043771315.1 Raineyaceae bacterium | reverse complement strand
GCTCCGTCTTGCTCTTCTAATTTATGAATATCAATAATACCTACTTTTAAGCCTGCAAACGTATCTTTTAGCCCACTTTTAGTAAATAACTCTCCATAAATGTTGGAAGAGGCAAGTTCTTTAAGATGTTGTAAAGATAATCCTTCATTAGGCGTAAGAAGAATAATATTATCTAGCTTTTTGCCTTGATGTTTTTGTAGATAATATTGATATTGTAAGATATTGATGTGCATTAATAGCGTTTTGCCTGACCCTGTGGCATTCCAGTAAGCTAATTTATTCAAATCATCTTCATTTTGGTTAATATCAAACCTAAAATCTGTTATAGCTTCAAAATCATTATCATTTTTTGTAGTCGTTTTGAATAGATTAGCATCTTTTTGCTTCTCTTTTTGTGTTTTTAAGAATACATTTAACTCAAATTGTAGTGCATTTTTGTTAGAAAAATATTTATCTAGATAAATTTCTGTAAAAAGCAAACACAAATATTGAAAATATTTCCAACGTACAGGCATTGTACGCTTGGCATTGATAGCCTGCGTATGTGAAAAGATATTTTGGTCGTATTGTAATAAAAGTTCCTTAGAAATAGCTCCTGTACTATAAAAATGATTTTGCAAGGCATAATGAAAACGAGAAATATTGTTTTCATCATAGCCTTCAAGTGCGGCATCTTTGAGATGTACGGCTATGGCTTCTAGATGTGTTACGCCAAACAAACTTAAAATATATTTGTTTAATACAAGGGACGAAGCGAGTTTTGACATAGTTGGTTGGATTGTTTTAGCTTTGCTTTAATTATCTTTTACTTTTCGTTTGTTTTTCTTTAATTTTCTTTGTTTATCTTTGTTTATCTTTTGTCTCTTTTGCTTTCTTTTCCCTTGTTTTTTCCTTATTTTCCCTGTTTTTCCCTGTTTTACTTGTTTTTGTTGTTTTTATTCTTTGTTTATCTTTTTTTTGTTTCTAAACACTTTTAACTAAAACCCACCTAGGTTTTGCCTTGTTGCCTTCATTCTGAATTTTATCAGTCATTTCACTCATTAAATTGTGAATTTTCGTTTTTCTCTGCACCTCACTCATATAAGTGGGGAACTTATCTAAAAGTAATTCATTTATCTCTTCTCTTGTAGAAAATCCGTGATTTTTTATGTGTTGCAAAATAAGTTCCTTGTAAAATTCTTTATTCAGCCCTTTATTTTTGGTGTAAAGTGCTTTTTGGTCTGTTATTTCCGCTATTTCCGCAGAAATATAATAATTAGGTTTTCTGCCTTCAATAAGGCATTTTTTCTTTAATAATTTTACGGCATCTTCTGTAATCTCTTGGTTTTTCTGAACTTTATCCAACAAAATCACTTCTGTAAGACTCAAAGCATCTTTTTTCTCAATGAGAAGTTTAGAATAATTTTCGTCTATGATTTGTCCGTAAATCTCCAAAACTACGTTTTCTGTACTAGAATTTGTGTAATCTGGCAAAGGGAAAAACCTATTGCGTTGCTCCACGTACATAGAATGAATACCCTGACCCATAGAATCAATCATATTCAAATTAAACATAGCATTCACAAGCCAACGGTTTCTATATTTTTTTGGTGTTTTGTCGCCCAAACTATAATCTTCTGGGCTACCATCTACAAACCTGCCCGCATTTGAAAAAATAAGTTTATTCACTTTCTCTTCCAAAATAATACGAGATTTTTGGCTATAATCTTGGTGTGCAATACAATTATTCAATGCTTCCAAAATTACTTTTGTATCATATTTATTTACTTCTACCGCAATCAATTGATTATCAGGGAAAAATTTGTACTTTACATTCCTTATTTTTCTCGCAATATCATTCACAGACAAGAAAAAAGGCGTTTCAAAATGCTCATAAGCCTTCTCTTCTGTAGATAATTTCCACGTAATTTGTGCCACTGCAGGTGAAATATAATGAATTGCCTCGTTTTTACCCAACAAAATAATAGCTGCATTCGTGATTTTGCCATTGATAGTGATTTTTGCTTTATCCAAAAAAGTAGCATCACTCCATTTGTCAATCTCATCAAAAACAGGACTTCCTGCTTTTTTCTCTTTGAATTTCAACCTCGCTTTTGCAATGGCTTCACTATCCAAATCATTGATACTTGCGCTTTCAATGATATTAGAAGACCAATCATTTTCAGAATTATAAATAGCACGAATGTAATCAGGGTAATTTTGCAAATTAGTAAGACTCGTGCCTATACGTGTATGCGCCTTACCCTTGAAGTACGTAGGTACAGCTCGTGCCGCTGGAATCTTAAAAATCTCTAAACGAAATTCTCCATAATCACATATAAAATGCTCAAAAGCAATAGAAGGCGCAAGTTGAGAACGTAAATATAGTTCTAATTCTTGCTTAGACTCTTTGAGGTTTTTAAATTTAAACTTTGTGCCTATTACTTCTTGCATTACATCATCAATACCAAAAACAAAATAACCAAAATCCTGCTTACAAATACACGCAGCATTAGAAATACCAGAAATATAATCACCTATTTTCTCATTTGTCGTAACGTTTCCAGCCTTAAACTCAACATATTCGTTCTCTTTTGGCAAAGCACGCAACTCATCAATTAAATCTATTAGCTCCTTGTTGTTCATTTGTTTTTATTCATTGTTGATACGAACTCACTAAAATAATATCTAAAACCACCCCCAGCCCCTCCTTGAAAAGGAGGGGAGCTTTTTGTCCCCCTCCTTCCTAAGGAGGGGTTAGGGGTGGTTTTTACATAAACATCAGCTCCTTAAACGCTTCTTCTATCAAAACTACTTTCCAGCGTTCTTCTCCTACTTTTAGGTTTTCAATATTGTTGTCGCCATTGACATAGATGCGGTCAAATGTCCAATCAAGTGGATTATAAGCACTTGCTTTGAGTATTTCGTTGAGTTGTTTGTTGTCGTACAAGGTACAATCTCGCCAAATAATCAAAATATTTTCTTCTTCTAGCGTGTGTCCTAAAATTATTTTTAATCCTTCTTTTGGGCTGCTATATTCTTTCACCACAAGCCCCAACAAATAATTAAACGTCTCTATCAAATCCACTTTTGTGGCTTTTAGTTCGTTGTGTTGTGTGGTGTTTAGGTAACACGCAAACGGATTTATAAACCATTCCAAATTTAGCAAACTATCTCTACTCTCTACATCAAGCATATAATTGAGCATATAGCCTTCTTTAAAGTTGGCGTTTAGCGCTAATGTTTGTTGTTGCGTTTGTGTGGGTTGCAAAACAAGGTTATTGAGTGTATCTTCATAGCTCTCCAAACGTACATATTTAAAGCATTGGCTAATACCTTCTCTGCTTAATGGTTTGCCCTCTTTCCAGTCTTTTGAATAAATCACTTTCATTATACGAGGCTTGGTAACCGTCTCAAAATACTCGCCCATCTCTACTAAAATATACTTGCGCTCTCCGCCATCTTCTCTATTTAGGTTGATAACTGCGTGACCAGACGTGCCAGAACCTGCAAAATAATCAAGAATAATAGAATTTTCGTCTGTTCCCAATTCTAATATTCTTTTGATAGTATAAACTGATTTAGGGTAACTAAAATAATTTTCATCAAATAATTCTTTGAGAGCCTCTGTTCCTCTTTCATTTACAAATTCTTTTTCGTCCCAAACACTACGTTGCATCTTTTCCGTTTTACGATATTTTTGTACTATCATATAACCTCCATTTTGGTTAACTTTCCCAAAAATTTCTTTATTTAAGTTTTGTCTTGCTTTTTCTTCTTTACCCCAACGCCAAACAGTTTGCACGCCTTGTGATATTGCTGGCATTACCTTTACAAAACCATCTTTTTCTTCAAGTGCAATTTCAAGTAATCCATTTTTATCTTGGTTGCTCGGATTTACAAAAAAAGGGTAACATAAATTTTTACGGTTTTTATCATTAAATTTAATATTCCTATTTCGTAATTCCATTAAATTAAAACCACCAATCTCATCTAAATATTGGAATTTTTTATCAATTTCATTAATCATATTCAGTTCATATTCATCACTTTTTGAATAGATTAAAAGATACTCGTGTTGTTTAGCTATACCTCCATAATCACGACCGCCACGGTTGTTAATTACAATAGAATTCGCCACAAAATTCTCATTTCCAAAAATGCTATCCGAGAGTATTTTAAAGTTGTTTATTTCGTTGTCGTCAAGGCTAGTAAACATCACGCCATCATCTTGCAATAAATTACGGCTTAGGTTTACTCTATTCTCCATAAAGGCAAGCCAACTAG
>JAYVHJ010000098.1:0-9176 GCA_043771315.1 Raineyaceae bacterium | reverse complement strand
TGCAGTAATAAATACTTCACACCTCACACTTCACATCTCACACTTCAAAAATTTATTGTGCTAAATTATACCTTACCTGAATACCAAAATTAGTATTTTTCACAGGGAATGAGCTAGAAATAGCAGGCGTATTGATACTACGCTCAAAATACATCTGAAAAGTAAGGTTTTGCGCTGCCGTATAAGTAATATTTGGTTTTAGTTGAAAGTTATAATTACCACCTGTTACCACGTTATCTTGTGTAAGACTTCTTTGTACTGTTCTTGTATCATTGATAGAAAAATCCAAACGCATTACCAACGTGTTTTTTAGGATAATTGGTTGTCTATCAGAGTTTTTAAAGAATGGAACTCTAAAGTTTTTAGTTGTGTAACCCACACCCAAAACAATAGCATTATTGCGTATTTCAGCAATTTGCGCATTAGAAAGATTTAGCCCAATATCACGACTACGGTTATAATCTATCTTGAAATTCAGACCGTCTGTTGTAGTAGCATCAACACCAAAAACAGGCGCAAAACGCTCCGAAATCTGCACTTGACCAAGTATCAACGTAGGTATAAAATTACCTTCAGTATTAGCACGAGAGGGCAAAGGTTGCTCCATTTCGTTTACGTTGATAGCCAAATTATTTGCCACTTCAGAGCGGTTGTTATCTTGTCCGTATTCCAAAGAAGAAGTATAACCACTTACTCTATATTCAGAATTATAACTATGTTTAATAGCAAAATTTCTAAAATTTTTCTTAATACTTGGAATATTTGAAAGCCCAGAATAATTGATATTCCAATTTGGTAGCGGTATTTTTGGAAACGAATTTGTAGAAGATTTATCAGGATTTGCGCCCGTGTAAGCTGCTACAAATGCTCCTATCAGCACGTCTTGCGAGTTTTCTGTATATTTTTGTGTGGCTGATGCGTTTGGATTAAGCGCAGTCAAGCGGTTTACAAAAATGGTGCGGTATTCCTTAAACTTCTCAAATGTTTCTGAAATAGTACCTCTATCATTATTGAAAGCTGTTTTTATGCTGATAATAGAAATAGAAAATGTACCAGTTCTTACAGGACTAAGTGACTGAAATTGCGTAGCGGTTGGTTCATACCTAAAAAGTTCTTGATAACCTTTTGTACGCAAACGCTTGGCATCAACCGTAATTTTGAAATCTCTAAATGGCTCTAATTGTCCTGTAAACTCCAATCTTTCGTTAAAAGTTTGCAAATAAGGTGCATTTTGGCGCAAACGAGTATTATTATTTGCTGTTAAGAAATTATTTGCAGCAAATTCATAACGCAAATCTGGGCTTTGCGCACCTGACAAAAAGCTCACCATTTGCGGATTAAAGCCGTTTGTAAGTCCAAAATATTCTGGACGTGCATTATAACCGCTTATGGTCGTACCTTCATTTAAGGTATAATTCATATTAAGGCTACGAAAAGACATCAAAGTACGGAAAAAAGTACGTACTAAAAAGTTTTCACTTAGTTTTTTGCCTTTCTTCTTTGTTGTATCTGTCGGATTTCCTACTTGTTTTTCTACAGGTTTTTCAGTAGTTTTTTTATTTTTATCATCTAAAATATCAGCTTTTTCAGCTAATTTTTTAGCCTGTTTTGCCTTTAATTTTTCTAATTTTTTGAGTTCCTTATTTTTCTTGTCTAACTCTTTTTGTTGCTTTTTGGTAAGTTTTCTGACAATTTTCTTAGGAGCTTTTGGGTCAATAACAGGTGTTTCTACTTTCTTTTTAGTAGGTCTTTTTGGCTGATATTCGTTGATTTCTTTCAAAAATTTCACTTTATTATAGAGTTTCAACAAATCCATACGCCCACGCAAAGTACGCTCACGAGTGTTTTTCATATTGTTTCCCAAACTATCTTCTAAACCCAAAGAAGCTGCTGTCCAGTTGTAATTTGTCTTATAAGTAGCATCTACTCCTATCCAATTGGTTGCAGGAAATTTGTCTAATGGAAGTTTGTAGGTTACGCCAATATCTTGCGTAAAATCTTTCATACGACCACCTTTTTGCAGATTTTCATTGACAAATTTATTATTAGCCTCTGTATTTTTTTCTCCTGCAAGTTCATCAACCACTGCATTAGCGTTGGCACTATAAATGATATTGATACTCTTTGTAATAGGATAATTAACAGCGTAAGTTCTTGTAAAATTATAGTATTTTTCAAAGAAAGGCGCAAAATTAGTTTCACTCAAATCACCAGAACGTAATTGTGTACGCAAGAAACTTCTATCCAAATCATACCTTACAATGATGCTAGGCAATGATTTACTAATATTAAAATCTTTAAATAATTTCATCCAAGGAGATGCTGCCCATTTTGCTTTTGCAAAAGGTTCCCAATATTTGGTAGCTGGCGTAAAATTATAAGCAACACTTGTTTTCCAATTTTGTTGGAACATACTTTTCGTATTGATGTCTGTTTTCAAAACATCACTATAAGACCACGACAGCGCAAAATTAGAGATAGCAAAAAGTTTAGGCTTGGCTTTTGCGCCTGCTTTTTTGCCAACATTCGTAAAATTGATGCTTCTTCTTGTTTCATTATCTTCCACAATTTTGCGGTAATTGTTCTTTTCTTCAGTAGTAGCAAATTTTTCCAAAGAACGGCTAAGTTTTACGTCAGGGTCTAGCGGGTCAAAAAGTGGTGCAGCATTATTTTTTTGATAAGAAACAAGCATAGGCAAACGCAAACCCCAAGATTTTGGCGCAAATTTATCCAGTGCAAAAGTGCCTTGAACATCATAATTAAGCGTTTGTTTGGTGGTACGCTCCGCAATTTTGGTGTTGAGTTGTCCAAAACCAAAAGTTGTAAAATTAGCATTTGCCGTAATATTAGCAAAATCAGCTAGTTGTACGTTGAGGCGTGCCGTAGCAGAAACGCCTTTTGTTTGGTCAAAACCATCTGTACGCAATTCATTAAACCAAACAATAGCAGATTTTGGCGCACCATCATCACCTGTAATAGTCGGATTTCTTACCCCAAGCATAGCAATAAGTGCCGTACTCGCATCTGGATTACCCACGACTGTAATTTTATATTTACCAATATTTCTGGAATAAGGTACAAAAATATTCTTAATTCCTAAATTATTTCTTTCTGTTTTTGTATCAATAATGTCCTGAATGCTTACTTCCATCAAATTATCAGGTGACCAAATAAGCTCCCTGCGTGCATCTCTGTTGCCTGTTGCAATGACTTGCGCATTGTCTGTCATTGTCAAAGGTATTTCTACTTCATAATAATTGTCGTTAAAATCCGTTCCTATACGCATAAAAGCCGACATTTCACCCGTTTTAGCTGAATTGTCTGGGCTATTAGCGTGGATATACATTTTTATATTTTTGTAGAAACGAAAATTAAAATTTGTATTCTTATAAACGGCTCTAGCATCTTTATCTCGCAGATTTTTTACGGTAAGTTGCATAGATTGCTCGTTTAGTTGTGCGTTGTTGATGCTCGTAATGTCTGCATCACGTATCACGCCTGGTGGCAAGTCGTAAGGTGTGGCTGCACCAATTGCAAGCGCAGAATTTTCTTCAATATTCACCGTAGAAACCACAAAAGAAGGGTCATAAGGCTCTGGCGGAAGTTGCAAACCACGAGCATTCAAATCACCTAAAAAACGTCTCCATTGGTTAGCTACCAACTGAAATTGTGCCATACGCATCACCACAGGCTGGTCAAATTGCGTAAGCGCAAGGCGTATATAACGGATAGATTTAAAACCATTGATATTTCCTACTTTACTATCAAATTCACGCACAGGAATACGGAATTGATACCAAGTTACGGCATCAGCACCATTTTGGGTAATTCTGGCATCAGAAACTTCTACTTTATCAACAATATAGTTACGTCCAACCACCAAATCATTTTTACGCATTGAGATTTTATATTGATAATATTCATCTAATTCACTCAAAGTATTATCTCTATTAAGGTCTTCATTATCAGGGATATTAGTAGCAGAAGTTGTGAAAAGTCCGCCTGTATTTTCAGGAGAATTATTTTGTGTATTATTAAAATATTTATATCTTTCAATGATTTTGGCATTGTTATTATCCAAATCATCACCTAAATAATACTGAAAATCATCAGCAGAAGGGTCAGCAAACGCTCCAAAACCTGCAAATTTCAGTTTTTCTTCATCATTTGTAAGTCCATCAAGTCCAATATCTTGCACAGGACGAGAATTAGCGGCATTATCAAAAGCATTATTGATATATTGCTGATTTGGCACGTTTCCCCAAGGCGTAACATCTTTTTTGGTAGGGTTTCCATCAATGGGCAAACCATTTTCAAAAAAATGTTTGCTATCTTTCATTACATCTTCAGAAATACTTCCCAAATTGATATAAAAATCTCCACCAGTTGTGTTATTTGTGCCATCTGTGCCATTTGTACCATCAATTATTTTACCTCTTTCTCCTGCAATAAATGGATCAAGCAACCAAAACTCAACATATTCAATATTTTGGTTATCAAAATCCACTTCTGATGTAATAGCACGAGTAATAGCCCCAAAATTAGTCAAAGGATTTGGCAAAATTCCGTTTGTTTTTGGTTTGGGTGTAATAGCAGGATTATAGTTGTATGCACCTCTTTCAGAAGGAAAATAAGCTAAATCAAAAGTATTTTCATTTGTTACAATGTTATTAAATTGTCTATTTTTAAAAATTTCTTGTGGCACAATAGGACGCATATAGTGGTTTTCCAAGTCTTGCGCAGTGATATTGGCAGGCTTTCCACGTTGGTCTGAAGGATTATAAAAAGAATTATCAATATTATACCAAGCCAAATGCGCCCTGTTGTAGGCTGATTCCAACGGATTTGCAGGATTTCCTTGCGCTGCAAATGCAGGTGTTGCGCCTAATTTCCAGTTAATTCCAGCTGCATTTGTAAGATTGATAGGCACTTCTGCGCCTTCAAAATCATCAATATAAGATACATTTCCAGTAAGTTTTGAGCCAGTAGGTGCAATTTGAGCAACTTCTGCGGCAAAATTGATACTAGATTTTTCTTTTGTCTGAATAAGAGGCAAAGCATCTACTAATCTTGTCAAAAAACGAGAATCTTTTTTGATGCTGATATCTGCACCCCACATCATATTATTAACGGCTTCTTGCCCAATAGCTACACGTGTAATGGGTGGACGCTCACGCAAATTGACAAAAGTCGCACCAATATTTACATCTTTATCAAGCAAATAATCAAGCCTAGCACCAATATAAAAACGTGGTTGCACCTGAAAAAAGTCTGATTTTTCAAATGAAATGGTAACTTCTCTACCTGATGCCAAAATAGCATCACTCATAATAACCTGCCCAGAACTATTATTAACAGTATAATCTTTGCCCTCTGTAAGCAAAACACCGCCTGCTTTCACTACCACAGAGCCTTGCGCAATATTTATTCCTGGCAAAGAAGTACTTGCGCTTGCGGCTGCACCCTCAAATTGTCCTTTTATGAAAAATTTATTTTTATTAGCAAAATTATTTTGGGCATCATTTCTTGTGCCTGAATAAAGTTCTGGAAAAGTATATTTATTGATAAGATTTAGCTCACTTGCAGGATTAAAAAATTTCTTCAAATTACTACCAAACGGCTCTAAAACAGGGAAAATCATACGTCCACCACTCACATTTACGGTTATTCCATCTACAAAATCAAAATTACCATCACCAATAGAAACACCATTTTGGTCAATTTGGCGGTCTCCACGAGGGTTTAGTTCGTCCAAACCAAAAAGTTTAATAAGTTGTTTGTCTTTTGTGTTTACGCCTTCTTGCAAAGCAGGATTATCCACACCAGAAATATCATCTCTATAAATAATCCTCAACTGAAAATTCGTCCTAGAAAGTCCTGTAGTACCCAAAGAATAGATGTTTTTCATCATCAAATTCCACGTTGGCAAATCTGTACGAATGGTACGAGGACGCAAAAGTTTCAAGAAAATAACCTTATCTTGTGGCTCATTAAGATAATCTTCAGAAAGTTCTCCCACTTTATAGACTTTGCCATTAAAGGTATATTCATAAGCAACACCCAACATTTCATCATTTCTTAGTGGAGAATTAAGAGAAAAATAACCTAATTGTTGATTAAAAATATATTCATTTGCATCAAGTTTTCTAGAACCTCTAACAAGTTCATAATCAGTGCCTTGTGCTAGATTTTGAGCATTCAAAGCAGTTGTTGCTGTGCCTGCATCACGAAAAGTTTGATTACTTTTTAGCCCTGCAAAAAGTTGGTTAGCAGCATTATCAGCAGGATTTCCTGTACCTATACCTGTGCCTATCAAAGGATTACCATTTCTAAAAGTTTTTCCTTCTCCCAAATCTTGAAAAGCAACAATGTTTCTAAGCGTTTGCGTGTTGTTACTTCTGTTCATGATATAGATTTCCATACGGGTAATCAGCACGCCAGAATTAACGACAGGAGGCGTAGAAAGGGCAGGTTCGTACAAATTCCTATGAAATTGAGAGATAAAAAAGTGCTTATTTTCCTCATAATCACTTGCCTTAATTTCGTATTTTCGTACTTGCGCACCGCCACCTTGTAACTTCACTTGGTCAGTTGAGCCACGTTGTTGCGCACCCACAAGTCCTACTTTGAGTTTACCAAATTTGAGTTCTGTTCTTGCTCCAAAAAGGTTCTGACTGCCCGTAATGAGGGAAGTTGGCAAAGGAAAACTAATATTTCCAACATCAATTTTCTGTATAATTTCTTCAGGATAAGCCGTATAATCAACTTTAAAGTTGTTTTCAAAATCAAAACTAGCTTTTGTATCTATGCTGGTATTGATGCGGAGTTTGTCGCCTATTTGCCCAATCACGCTAAAATTGGCGTGCGGCTCAAAATCAAAAATACCATTTGCTTGTCTGCGTGCAGGAACAGCAGGATTGGCAACATTTTGGCGTTTGTAGCCCAAATCAATATTCACAAAACCAGTCGTTTTGAAACTCACAAAATTACCTCCAAATATCTTTTTGAAGGCTTTGCTCGTAACAGGAATATTAGGAATAAGGCTTTTTGATGCTTGTGAGCGACCTTGTTCTCTTTCTGATGCTATGCGTGTACTTTTCCAAAAATCTTTACTTGCCTCTTGCTCACGCAGGCGGATAAGTTGCTCGTAGGTAAGGAGCGTAGGCGTACGGTAATTGAGCGTGCCTATTTTCTCTTCAATATCAAAATTGCGCTTATTGGAGTCTAATTTGATGTTTGTTTTAAGATTTTTTGGCTGCAAATCTAAAACAGATTTAGTACGTTTTTCACTATAAAGCGCACCAAAACGGTCTTTAAATTTATAAGTAGAAAACTTAGTTTTGACGTATTTTAGTGTGTCTATGGTATCTTGCGGAATGCGTAAAAACTCCTTAGCAGGGTCATTAGAAACACTAATAAAAGAGTTATCAAAATGCTTATTAGCTAAGTTTTTTTTATGAGATTGCAATGGTTGCAAGGCTACAGAAGTAACCAAAGATGCCACCGTTGAGAAAAGTAATAAATGATGAAAATTGATGCCTAACAAAATATATAAAGATTATTTGATTTAAAAAGAGATTGTAGTAAAGTTTTTTATATGATGTTTTTAGGGTTTTGGTGGTAATATCTTATAACTTAGGGAAAGGAAATATTAGTGTAGTATCTTTGTAGCTTTCTATATCTTTTCCAATTCCTTTGTATTCAAAAATGTTTTGTTTATTCTTTATAAATAAAAGTTGTCTTCGTTTCAAAATTGTATCTTTCTTAAAAAGACTGTCAGAATAATGTGGGTAAGGAATAGATTTATTAACCACTTTTTTATAGAAAACTGTGTCCATAGAATAGCTAAAACGTATTCTTTCAGCATAGCCTAATTGTTCTGGATGTTGAAAAGTATACAATGAAATTTTTGACTTTCTTGGTAAAAACATTAAATGTGTTTTTGGTATGTGAAACGGACTTGATTGGCTAGAAAAATATTTATGTTCTTTGCTAGTAAAATTTGGTGAAAAGTCTAACATAAGCGTATCAAGGCATAATATATAGATACTTTGTTCACTTCTATTAAAAATATTCATTTTCATTATAGAACGTGGGGCTGTAAGTGCATATTTCATAGAAGAAGCATCTATTTCATTAGTAATTTCAAAAAATAAATTTCTTTCATCAAACTCTGCTTTTTTCTCTTTACAAGAAAAAAGTGCTAATAACAATAAAATAATAAAGTTTTTAGCTAAATCACCTTTTTTGTATTTACTCATTATTGTTGTGTTTGCTGATAAAATTTATCCCAAATATCATTTTCAGGTGTGTCCCAAATTGTTTTTATAGCATCATAACTTAATTTTATCATTTCTGTTGATGTAAGTTCTTGATTTTCAATAGTTTCCATAAGATATTAAATTTAATAAATACTCAAATTTTGTATTTCTTAGTGTTTTCTTGTATTTTTCTGGGTGTTCTTAGTGGTAAAATAAAATAACTTCAAAAACTCTCAGCAAAAATCATACATTTTTTTACAAATTTAATCAAAATTCTTTCTCAAACGTCAATTTTAGTGAAGATTTTGCGCCTAAACTTTTTTTAAAACGAATTAAACCATAATTAGGCGTTCCATTATCTGTAGAAATACCTAAATCTAAGATTTTTATTTTTTCTTTTTGACAAAATTCATACATTCCATTCAGCAAAAAAATCATAGGACTAAAAGCCTCATAACCAGCCACATCAGCAGGGATAAAATGATATAAAATTGTTTTATTGATGCGTATAGCCACAGAAAATGAAATAATTTTACCTGCATTTGCATCTAAATCTCTCACCACAAACAAAGTATGTTCATCTGGGAACTCACAAAAAAGCCTAAAAAGGCTTTCAAAATCAATAGAAACAGGGTAGTTTTTACGCTTCCTATTTTCTACAAAAATATTATAACAAATATTTAATTGTTTTCTTTTTTCGTCCAAATCATTAGAAAGTGTATATTTTTCAAAAATAAAGTTTTCATTATTTTGGTATTTTTTGAGCCTTCTTTGTGCTGCAGGGCTAATATTTTCAGAAAAACTTTGCTTAGTAATGTCTAAAAAATGAGTAATTTCACTATTTTTGATAATGTAATTTTGTTGCAAAAACACTTGTGTAAGTGTGTGCGCCTGTTCTTGCGCATAAGAGAACGG
>JAYVHJ010000097.1:0-2792 GCA_043771315.1 Raineyaceae bacterium | reverse complement strand
CTGGTACAGTTACGGGAATTGCTGTTACGGGTGGAACACTGCATAGCATTTATAATAATATCATTGGAGATTTACGTACGCCTGCAGCTACTGGTACTGCTGATGCTGTTAGAGGTATCAATATTACTTCTACAACTGCTACAAGTAATATCAATGTGTTTTTTAATACTGTTAATCTTTCTGGAACTTCTTCTGGGGCTAATTTCAGTAGTGCGGCTATTTTCCATACGACAAGTGCTACAGCCACTGTTGCAACATTAGATATGAGAAATAACATTTTTGTTAATAATGGCGTGGCCACTGGTACTGGTAATTGTGTGGCTTACAGACGCTCTTCTGTTGCTCTCAATAACTTTGCTTTAACTTCTAATAGAAATGATTTCTTTGCACCTATTATTTTTGCTGATGGAACAAATACAGATGCTACGCTTGCCGCTTATCAGGCTCGTGTAACAACAGCAGATGCCAACTCTATCTCTGAAAATCCTACATTTTTGAGTACTGTTGGTTCAAGTGCTACTTTCTTACATATCAATCCTTCTTCTCCTACATTATTAGAAAGTGCAGGTGCTAATATAGCAGGTATTACTGATGATTTTGATGGTGATATTCGTAATGCTACTACACCTGATATTGGTGCAGATGAGTTTACCTTAGCAGTCGTTGCTTGCTCTGTAGCAAGTGGTGGTACTTCTGCTACTTCTACTCCTTCATTTTGTGCAGGTGGAACAGCATCACTTTCTAACACTGGTGCGACAACAGTAGGTACTGGGCTTTCTTATCAATGGCAAGTAAGCACTACTGCTGGTGGTCCTTATGCCAACGTGGTGGGTGGTACTGGTGCAACTACTTTTAGTTATACTTCTGCAGTACTTACGGCTGGTACATATTATTATGTGTTGCGTACTACTTGCGTGAATGGTCCTATAACTAATATTTCTAATCAAGTTACAGTTACTGTAAATCCTACGCCAACTATTACGGTTTCTCCTACTTCTGGTACTTATTGCAATCCAGGCGGAACGGCAGTAGTTTTAACAGCATCAGGCGGAACTACTTACACGTGGTCTCCTGCAGCTGGTCTTAGTGCAACTACTGGTGCAAGCGTTTCTGCTTCTCCAACTGCTACTACTACTTACACTGTTACTGGTACTACGGCTGGTTGTTCAAATACAACTACTGTTACTATTACTGTTAATAATGGTATAACTGTTACTCCTGCTACAGCTACTAATGCTACTATTTGTAGTGGTGCAAACTCCCAACTCAATGTAGTGGCTACACCTGCTTATAATGCTACTGCTGGAGCTTATAGTTTTCTTGCTGGTACTGGTGCTACACTTGCCAATATGACTGGTGCTACTGTTGCGCTAACCACTGGTAATGATGATACTCCAAGTGCAGCACCCATCAACATAGGGTTTACGTTCCCATTTAGTGGTGTAAACTATACACAGTTTTCAGTTTCTCCTGATGGTTGGATATTGTTAGGTGCTACAGTAGCTGCTAGTCAATTTACAAATGTCGTAACAAGTACTACTAACATTCCAAAAATATATCCTTATTGGGATGATGCCGCAACAGGTACAAATGGTTATGTACAATACCTTGTAACTGGTACAGCCCCTAACCGTATTTTTGTGGTAGAATGGTTTGTTACCATTCCTCGTGTTACAACTAATCCTGCTAATTCTACTTATCAAGCTTGGCTATATGAAAATGGAGGAAAGATTGAATACCGTTATGGTACTATGGGTGTTCCTACTTCTGCTTCTATATCTGCGGGTATTACAAGTGCTGCAACAGCTTTTAATAGTATTTCTTTTACTCCTAACACTAGCAGTAATTCTGTTGCAAATGATGCTAATACAACTGCGCCTGCAACTAGTACTATCTATACGTTTACGCCTCCAGTTGCACCTACTGTTACTTACTCTTGGTCACCTACTACTTTCCTAAGTAATCCAAACATAGCTAATCCTATTGCTACTGCTGTTACAGCTACAACACCTTATACAGTAACGGCTACTGTTGGTACTTGTAGTACAACATCTACTGTTACAGTTACTGTAACTAATATCACAGTAACACCTGCGGCATCTTCTAGCACATTTACAGTAGGAACGGCTATCACTAACATTACTTTAGCTTCTACTGGTGGTACTGCGCCTTACACTTATACAAGTGGTACTTTGCCTGCTGGTCTTACTTTGACTGCTGGTGTTATTTCTGGTACGCCAACTGCAGCACAAGCCGCTACACCTGTAACAATCACTTCTACTGATAATAATGGTTGTACTGGTACTGTGGTTTATACGTTTACTGTTGCTTGTCCTACTATTACTGTAACGCCTGCTGCATCTTCTAGTACATTTACGGTAGGAACAGCTATCTCTAATATTACTTTAGCTTCTACTGGAGGTACTGCTACTTACACTTATACAAGTGGTACTTTGCCTGCTGGTCTTACTTTGACTGCTGGTGTTATTTCTGGTACGCCAACTGCAGTACAAACAGCTACTCCTGTAACGGTTACTTCAACTGATGCTAATGGTTGTACTGGTACTGTGGTTTATACATTTACTGTAAATGCTGCAGCTTGTACTGCAGTAGTGGTTACGCCTGCATCAAGTGCTTTAAGTTTCACAAGTGGAACGGCTATCACGAACATCACTTTGGGTGCTAGTGGTGGGGCAACTGGAGCTACTTATGCTTATGCAATAACAGCTGGTGCATTACCTGCTGGTCTTAGCCTTGCAAGTGGAGTTATATCTGGAACACCAAGTGCAACA
>JAYVHJ010000096.1:0-9080 GCA_043771315.1 Raineyaceae bacterium | reverse complement strand
AGGATTTTTTGTAGGACTTTGGAACGCACAAATGGTGCTTAGTGAAAAAGGCTACTATTTTACAGTGCTTATGTACGGACTTTTTTCTGTGGTATCTGTCCAAAAAAGTGTGCGTGACCGTATGGAAAATATACCAGTAACAGACATTTATTATGGTTTGGCGTGGTTTTCTACGCTTTTATGTATTGTTTTGCTCGTTATTGGACTTTGGAATGCCACTTTGCTAGGAAGTGAAAAAGGATTTTATGCGTTTTCGTTTTTGTTGTCGCTTTTTGGAGCTATTACGGTGCAGAAAAATACCAGAGATAGCCAAAATTTTGATAAAAAAGAATAGTTTTATTTTACCACTAAGAACATTGAGAAGTACACACTAAGTAGTCACTAAGAAAATACAAAGAGATTTAAAATAAATGATAACTCAAAAATTCGTCAATGATATTGCTTATAAAGTGCTTAGTTGTGCCATTGAAGTTAATAAAATGGTTGGTGCTGGGCTTTTAGAATCAGTTTATCAAGCTTGTTTAGTACAAGAAATGAAACTTCAAGGACTAAAAATTACGGAACAAGCAGAAATTCCTATCATTTATAAAGGTGTAGAACTTACTCAACTGCTTCGTTTAGACATTTTGGTAGAAAATCTAGTTATTGTAGAACTGAAAGCAGTTGATATAATGTTGCCCGTTTTTCAGGCGCAGTTGCTTACTTATCTGAAATTAAGCCAAAAACCAAAGGGTTTGCTTATCAATTTTAACACAACAAACATCATTAGTAGCACTATTCCATTAGTTACAGAAGTATTTGCTAATTTACCCAAAAGCTAGTTTTTTACCACTAAGAACACAAGAAAAGCACTAAGTAGGCACTAAGAAATACAAAAGTAAAAAAACGTCTCAACAATGCATTTCTTAGTGCTTACTTGGTGTGTATTTCTAAATGAACTTAGTGGTAAAATAAAATAATCAACTTTATGAAGCCCAATTTTCAAGATATTTCCTATAAAAATACTACTATTCCAACTCCAGTAGTTACTCAAAGCACTATTTCATCTAAAAAATGGAAAACTGCTGAAGGAATTGATGTAAAAGCCTTCTATACCCTAGAAGATTACAAGAATATTGCGCATACGCAATATGTAGCAGGTATTGCGCCATTTTTGCGTGGTCCGTATAGCACAATGTACGTACAACGCCCTTGGACAATCCGCCAATATGCAGGTTTTTCTACTGCAGAAGCAAGCAATGCTTTTTACAAAAAAAACCTTGTAGGAGGTCAGAAAGGGCTTTCTGTGGCTTTTGATTTAGCCACACACCGAGGCTACGACTCCGACCACCCACGTGTCGTTGGTGATGTTGGCAAGGCAGGTGTTGCTATTGATAGCGTTGAAGATATGAAAATTTTGTTTGATGGTATTCCATTAAATGAAATGTCTGTTTCTATGACTATGAATGGGGCAGTTTTGCCTATTATGGCGTTTTTTATTGTAGCAGCAGAAGAGCAAGGCGTGCCTGCAAATGCGCTTTCTGGCACTATTCAGAATGATATTTTGAAGGAATTTATGGTACGCAATACGTATATTTATCCACCAGAGCCAAGTATGCGTATTATTGCGGATATTTTTGATTATTCTTCCAAAAATATGCCTAAATTCAATTCTATTAGCATTTCGGGCTATCACATGCACGAGGCAGGCGCAAGTGCAGACATTGAACTTGCCTACACGCTTGCAGACGGGCTAGAATACCTGCGTACAGGTATAAAACAAGGTTTGGATATTGATGATTTTGCGCCACGTTTGTCTTTTTTCTGGGGAATTGGAATGAACCATTTTATGGAAATAGCCAAAATGCGTGCTGGAAGGCTACTTTGGGCTAAAATTGTCAAACAATTTAATCCAAAAGATGAAAAATCTTTAGCTCTACGTACACATTGCCAAACTTCTGGTTATAGCCTTACAGAGCAAGACCCATTCAATAATATTGCTCGTACTTGCGTAGAAGCACTTGCAGCGGTGCTTGGTGGAACACAATCTTTGCATACAAACTCCTTAGATGAAGCCATTGCCCTTCCAACTGATTTCTCTGCTCGTATTGCACGAAATACACAACTTTTTCTACAAGAAGAAACAAATATATGCAAAACAGTTGATGCTTGGGGAGGTTCTTTTTATGTAGAAAAATTGACAGAAGAGCTGATGGAAAAGGCTTGGAAACTCATACAAGAAGTGGAGGAGCTTGGCGGAATGGCAAAAGCTATCCAAACAGGGCTTCCAAAAATGCGTATTGAAGAAGTGGCAGCCAAAAAACAGGCTCGTATTGATGCAGGAAAGGAAATAGTGGTGGGCGTTAATCAATATAAACCTGAAAAAGAACAACCACTTGAACTACTGGAAATTGATAATACAACCGTAAGAATAGCGCAATTAGAAAGGCTTTACAAAATCAAAAATGAAAGAGATAATGTTGATGTAATGCGTAGTTTGGAAGACATAACTACCTCAGCACATACAGGAGAGGGAAATTTATTGGCACTTGCCGTTATTGCGGCACGTAATAGAGCAACACTAGGAGAGATTTCTGATGCAATGGAAACCGTTTTTGGGCGACATAAGGCTGTTATTAGGGCTATTTCTGGCGTTTATGCAGCAGAAGCATCTGATGATGAGAATTTCCAATTAGCGCAAAAAATGGCTGATGCTTTTGCTGAAAAAGAAGGTAGAAGACCTCGTATTATGATTGCAAAAATGGGGCAAGATGGACACGACAGGGGCGCAAAAGTTATTGCCACAAGTTTTGCTGATTTGGGTTTTGATGTGGATATGGGACCTCTTTTCCAAACACCAGAAGAAGTAGCACGCCAAGCTGCAGAAAATGATGTACATTTAGTAGGGGTTTCTAGCCTTGCAGCAGGACACAAAACGCTTGTACCTCAACTGATTGCAGAACTTCAAAAAATAAATAGAGGTGATATTTTGGTGATTGTGGGTGGTGTCATTCCATACAAAGATTACGAATTTTTGTATAATGCAGGTGCTGTGGGCATTTTTGGACCAGGAACGGTGATTGCGGTTGCAGCACAAAAGATTTTAGAAAAATTAGGATAGAATCAAACATACAAAAATTATTCTTATGCAACTCACACAACATACGCCTCAAATTTGGACTATTAATAATTTTCTAACGCAAAAAGAGTGTGAAGATTTTATTATTTTTAGTGAAAATATGGGTTATGTAGAAGCAGAAGTAAGTTTTGCGGAAGGTGCAAAAATGATGAAAGGTCTTAGAAATAATTATAGACTTTTTTATGAAGATATACAACTTGCCAATGATTTGTGGGTCAAACTTGCACCTTTTTGCCCACAAAATCTTGATGATAATCTAAATAATAGCAAAAAAATCATTCAAAATGGTATTAATGAGCAATTTAGGTTTTATAAATACGAAGTTGGTCAGCGGTTTAAACGACATATTGATGGTAGATTTACCAAAAATGCGCAAGAACAAAGCCGCATTACATTTATGATTTACCTTAATGATGATTTTGAAGGTGGAGAAACTACTTTTGACAATCTGCAAATAATTCCAAAAACTGGGACTGCTTTATGTTTTATACACGAAGTAAAACATGAAGGAAGTGCTATTAAAAGTGGTATTAAGTATGTTTTACGCTCTGATGTAATGTATATTGAGGTCTAAAATTTGAAGTTAACTACATTGTTTGAGAGAAAAACATGATGGCTTATTTAGAATAAAAAATCAGCTGTACACCCATAGTAAAAAATTACTTTTGTCCAAATAAAAATATATTCGTATCTTTGCAAAAAAATATACATTCATCAAGAAATAAGCATAAAAGATAATAGTAATATGGATTTATTTGAGAAAATACAAGCTAATAGAGGTCCGCTAGGACAACACTCCAAAGAAGCACACGGTTATTTTACTTTCCCAAAACTAGAAGGTGAAATAGGTGCAAATATGAAATTTAGAGGAAAAGATGTGCTTACGTGGAGTTTGAATAACTATTTGGGGCTTGCCAATCACCCAGAAGTACGCAAAGCAGACACAGACGCAACAGCGCAATATGGTATGGCGTACCCAATGGGCGCACGTATGATGACAGGAAACTCTAATCATCACGAAGATTTGGAAGCACGTCTTGCCAAATTTGTGGAAAAAGAAGATTGTATTTTACTAAACTATGGTTATCAAGGCATTATGTCAGCTATTGATTGTTTAGTTGACCGCCACGATGTCATTGTTTATGATGCCCTTTCTCACGCCTGTATCATTGATGGTGTACGCTTGCATATGGGTAAGCGTTTTGTTTTCCCTCACAATGATCTTCCTAATTTAGAAAAACAACTGCAAAGAGCTGAAAAACTTACTGCTGAAAGTGGTGGCGCAATCCTTGTGATTACGGAAGGGGTTTTTGGTATGTCTGGCACAACTGGAGATTTGAATGGAATTATTGCATTGAAAGATAAATATAATTTCCGTTTGATGGTTGATGATGCACACGGTTTTGGCACAATGGGAACAACAGGCGCAGGAACAGGTGAGTTTTTGGGTTGTCAAAGTGGTATTGATTTGTATTTTTCTACATTTGCAAAATCTATGGCAAGTATTGGTGCATTTATAGCTGCTGATGCCCAAGTTTGTGATTACATTCGTTATAATATCCGTTCTCAAATCTTTGCAAAATCTTTGCCTATGCCTATTGTCATTGGTGCTTTGAAACGCTTAGAACTACTGCAAACCAAACCAGAACTAAAAGAAAATCTTTGGAAAATAGTGAATGCTTTGCAAGAAGGTTTTAGAAGTCGTGGTTTTAATATTGGTAGTACCAATTCACCTGTTACGCCTGTTTATTTTTCTGGTGGAAAAGGGGAAGCTACTAAAATTGCAGTTGATTTGAGAGAGAATTATGGTATTTTCTGTTCTGTTGTAGCATATCCAGTTGTTCCAAAAGATGTTATTATCTTGCGTATCATTCCAACTGCTGTGCATACACTTGCAGACGTAGAACGCACCCTGGATGCTTTCGTGGAAATTGGTGAAAAACTCAAACAAGGCGTTTATAAAGGTGCTGAAGTGGTTGCGCCTGTACTTTCTTAGTTATATTAACAGCCTCTCCAAAAGTTTTAAACTTTTGGAGAGTTAAATATTCAATAATTATTATTAAAAAATCTCCAAAAAAAGTGAATAAAATTTATTTAGTGGCTATTGCCCTTACATTTAGCCTTGCTGCTTGTCAGCCTGCAACAGACAAAAAAGATACCTCAAAGACATCAGAAACAAAAGTTGATAGCAAAAAAGTTGATGCAGAAATTGTTTATGTCAATTCTGATAGTCTTATCAAAAACTATGAGTTTTTTAAGAAAGCCGACAAAGAAATGGCTACACGCAAATCTGGCGCAATGTCTGATTTGGAAACTCGTGGAATGGCTATCAAAAATGAGGAAACTGTGCTAATTCAACGTGCTAATGCTATGACGGTGGGTGATTTGGAAGTTGCAAAACGTAATTTGCAAGCAAAAGCACAAAATTTCACGCAATATGAAGAATCTGTAAGCAAGCAAGTAGGAGAAGAAGAACGCCAATTAGCAGAAAAAATGTCTAAAAATCTAGAAGATTTTATGAAACGCTACGCAGAAGTAAACGGCTATAAAATGATTTTGAGCTACAAACAAGGTGCTACAATGTGGTATGCAGACCCAAAATTAGATATTACAGCAGCAGCTATCAAAGCTATCAATGAAGAATATAACAAACAATCAACTGCACCAGCAGTAAAATAAGGTACGAGGTTTGAGGTACGAAGTACGGAAAATACAATAAAAACTCGTACTTCAAACTTCGTATTTCGTGCCTAAAACATCAAACCTTAAAAAAATGAAATACTCCCTTGAATGGCTTAAAAACGAAATAAAAGAAGGAAAAAACTTTGATTATATTTATTTTTGGGGACACAAAAGACCAGCAGATAATGTTGTCACTAAAACGTATTTTAGTCAGTGGTTTCCTATTGCCTTTTCTGAAAATGATGTACACTACAAAACAGCAGAGCATTATATGATGGCAAAAAAAGCTACTTTATTTGGTGATACAGAAATTTTAGCACAGATTTTAGCAACTGAAACACCTGATGTTGCCAAAAAATTGGGGAGAAAAGTACGCAATTTTGATGCCAATCTTTGGGAAGAAAATGCCTTTGCTTATGTTACACAAGGCAATTTTTTGAAGTTTTCGCAACACGAAAAACTAAAAGAATTTTTGATTTCCACAGGTAGTAGCGTGATTGTTGAGGCAAGCCCTAATGATAAAATTTGGGGCATTGGTCTTTCAGAAAATGCTACAGAATCTTGTAATCCTGATACTTGGAAAGGTACTAATTTATTAGGTTTTGCTATTATGGAAGCACGAGATTTGATTTTGAAAATGTAATGTTTTCTTAACAT
The DNA here is from genome assembly GCA_043771315.1 of Raineyaceae bacterium. Classification (GTDB taxonomy): domain Bacteria; phylum Bacteroidota; class Bacteroidia; order Cytophagales; family Thermonemataceae; genus JANYGM01. The sequence continues at coordinate 2,623 of JAYVHJ010000096.1, read as the reverse complement.
CAATAACCACAGAAGGGCACAAGTAAACACTAAGAAATACAAAATTAAATACAAGAATAAATTTTATCATAATAACTAAAATATGACACAATTTAATTGGCAAACTATCAAGGAATTTAAAGAAATTAAGTTTGATTTTTTTGAAGGAATTGGTAAAATAACCATCAACAGACCTCGCTACCGCAATGCCTTTACGCCCCTGACCGTTATGGAAATGATGGAAGCAATGGATATGGCTCGCTACGACAATAATATTAATGTGGTGGTACTTACTGGTGAAGGAGATAAAGCTTTTTGTAGTGGTGGCGACCAAAACGTCAAAGGAACTGGCGGTTATGTTGGAGAAGATGGTGTACCACGCCTAAATGTCCTTGATTTACAGAAAAAAATCCGCTCATTGCCTAAACCTGTTGTGGCTATGGTCAATGGGTATGCTATTGGTGGCGGACACGTTTTGCACGTAGTTTGCGACCTTTCTATTGCCTCTGAAAATGCTATTTTTGGGCAAACTGGTCCAAAAGTTGGTAGTTTTGATGCTGGTTTTGGTTCTTCTTTTTTGGCTCGTATTGTAGGACAAAAAAAAGCGAGAGAAATCTGGTTTTTGTGTCGTCAGTATTCTGCACAAGAAGCACTAGATATGGGACTTGTGAATAAGGTTGTGCCTTTTGACGAACTAGAAGCAGAAGTAGTACAATGGTGCAGAGAAATGCAAGCACTTAGCCCTATTGCCTTGCGTATGATAAAAGTAGGTATGAATGCAGAACTTGACGGACAAGCAGGCATACAAGAACTTGCAGGAAACGCAACACTTTTATACTACCTCACAGAAGAGGCACAAGAAGGCAAAAAAGCCTTTTTGGAGAAAAGAAAGCCTAATTTTCAACAATATCCTAAGTTCCCTTAGAATTTCGTAAAAAATAAAAATAAAAACTCGTCCAAAAGACGGGTTTTATCTTTTCAAGGGATTTGTAGAATAGGCTTCCTACGAAAATAGGATTAACAAAAAAGTTATTCAGTAATTAGATATTTGCGTATTTTACACACTAAAGGTGTAAGACAAATACCGTAAATTAAATATTATCAAAATATTACGTAATATTTTGGTTCTGTCATTAACTATTTGTATTTTTAGGACTTTTAGATTTATATGATGGTAAGTGTATAAATTCCCCAATTTTAAAGAACTACAACAACAACTATAGTAACAATAACAACAAAATGAAAAACAATACTCTCCCGCCTCTGATGCGCTTGATAGCTATCTTAGGCACACATGGAAGTGAGCAAATCCACAGTTTCACAGAAACAAACCAATTGTTTATTTCCCAAAAAATAAGCAACATTCACAAACGCTGCGAAAGAATAAATATCTCCGCAAAGGCTTGCTTTTTAGCTATCTTGATGATGTTTTTTGCGTTGGGAAGCGCAAACGCACAAGTAACTCTTACCGCTACTGCTGGCACTGCAGCAGGAAGTTTTACAACGCTAAAACTTGCCTTTGATGCTATTAACGCAGGCACACATCAAGGTGATATTGTGATTAGCATTAATGCTAATACAACAGAAGGTACTACACCAGCTACTTTGAATAGTACAGGAGCAGGCTCTACAGTTTATACGTCTGTACTTGTTCGCCCTACAGTTGATGGATTGTCTGTTTCAGGTAATCCTGCCCTTGGTTTTGGTGTGGTTCAATTAAAAGGTGCTGATAATGTTACTATTGATGGAGATAATCCTAATACAGGCGGTACAAATAGAAATTTAACTATTCAAAATACTGCCACAAGTACTACAACGCTTACCTCTGTTATTCGCATTGCTACTGTCAATGTTGCAAATGCCTTAAGTGCAAATAGTATTACTATTAAAAACTGTGTTTTGACAGGAAATGCTTCAGGAAGGAACGCTTCAGGAAACACTTTTACTACAGCAAGCGAAAATAATACTTTTGGTGTATATGTAGGTGGAAATGGGGGCGCAACTGCTATAGACGCTTTCACGGCTCTTACATCTGTAACTACCAATACCGCACCTGCATCTACTACTATTAACTCTTTATTGATAGATAACAATGCTGTAAATTCTGTAGCAAGGGCTATTGTTTTTAATGGTTCTTCGTCAGCTTCTTCTACAGGGGTTACTATTTCTGGCAACGCTATAGGTAATGCTGTAACTCTGACAGGTTCGTTGCCTTATACAGCCCCTACTACAAGCGTTTATACGAAAGGCATTTGGATAAATGGCTCTAATGCTGTTACCATTTCAGGAAATACAATTAGAAATATAATATCGTATGTATCTACCACTATAAGTGCTATAGAATTTGCGGGTGTGATAGGAAGTGGTACTTTAAATATTTCAAATAATACAATAGATGGAGTTATTGCAAATAATTCAGCCTCTACTAGTAAATTTGGGGGGATTTTAATAACCAGTGCGGGCGGAGCGTTTACGGTTTCTAATAACAACATAAGCAATATAGAAGGATACAATACCACAACTACAGGCACAAGTGCAGGCGGAGTAGGCATAGATGTAAATACTACCGCTACTTCTGCTACCATATCAAACAATATTATTAACAAGGTATATAACCGTGGGGGTACTGGCTATGGTGCAAGAG
>JAYVHJ010000095.1:0-2180 GCA_043771315.1 Raineyaceae bacterium | reverse complement strand
GTAGTTTCTTGTGTAACTTCAAAGAAAGTTTTATGAGAAATCCCTTGTTTTTCTGCCTCTTTTCTACTTTTGATAATAGTTGTGTTTCGTTTCACAAAAACTGGCTCAAAAGCATCAGCCTTATACAAAATGGAATTATCCACAGCGTTTGCTTGTGCTACATCAATATTTATTCTTTCACCTTTTGAGTTGATATAAAATCCATTTTTGATGATTTGGAGGGTTTCTTTTGCAGCTTGCACCCTCGTACTTCTTTTATTTCCCATATTTTGTGTTTAATTTTTTATTTAAAAGTTCCCCTCCTTTGAAAGGAGGGGTTAGGGGTGGTTATTAGAAATTCCCCTCTAAAATCTGTCTAAAACAGCTTTTTACTAGTTTTGAGGCTTCATTATTCATTTGTTTTTTAATTTTCTTTTGTTCCTCTTTCTCCAAATCCTCAAAAGGTTTTAAGAAAGATTTACAAAAATCCTCATACGCATCAAGGCTCAAAAGCCCCATCATTTTGCCAAAATCCTTATTTTCTATCTTGCCAATCTTAGAAATGACGTTTTTTAGTCTATTTTCTGTGATAAGGCTCATAAGTTCGTCAAAAAGAACTTTTCCATTTTCAGAAAGTTGTATTTCTGGCTTTGATGTGTTTTCAGACGTTTTTTTCTTCTTTTCACTCCATTTTTCATTTTTATTTTTCAAGATAACTCTGCTTCCATTTGGCAAATATCTTGCCTCCACAGGCTTGATAACCACACCTTCACAAATATTTTGCATATTTTGGTCGTCTATATCTGGCAAATCTAACCAAAAAGGAATAGTTGTCAAAAATTCATTTGGATATTTCAAAGCTTCCTCAAAAGAACCTTTAAACAAGGTTTTAGCATAGAAAAAGCTATTTTTTGCAAAAAGTTCGTTGCACCTATCCACGCTCAAAAAGCTACCATCAACACAAATATCATACACATAAAAATCAATATCAGGGTTATAAAACACTCCAGCCTGAATTTTTTGGACATTTTTCACCTTTTCAACGCCTTGATGTGGGTATGAGCCACCAAAAAGTTCTCCAAAAACAACCAAAACAGTTGCATCAGTTTGATTTTCTTTTTGCTTTATGTCATTTGTATTGAGCATCTTATAAAGCGTTTCCATATTGTTTTTGTATTTTTCTAGCACTTTCCCTGCACCATAAAAATCTTCATTGTCTTCCAAAAAGCCACTTCTTTTAGCCATTTTGAAGGTTTTTCCGTTGTACCAAATAGAAAAGTTTGCACCGTGTACTTTTTCTTGTACCACAAACTCGCCTAAATGATTACCAGACATAATAATCCTATCCAATTCATCTTTCAAATAGGTATTTTCCAAACTGTTGTATTTTCTGAATTCCATTTATTTTATTGTTTTTGATTTAATGATATTACGCAAATGTATTTGTAGATACGTCACCGCAGTGCGTATCCACATAGAACAATGTATTTGTACCAACTTAATTATTATAATTTTGTTCGCTATTGTATTGTTTGTCGTGGATACGCACTGCGGTGCGTATCTACAATAAATACATTTGACAAAATATTTACACTAAAATTATTCTGAAATTTGTATTTTTTCAAGAATACTATTAAAGAAGTTAGCTACTTTTTGAATATTATTTTTCATCAAAATAACATCAACTTCAATATTTTCTGTGTTTTCGCCACATTCAGCATAAAGAAGCAATTTATCAATAGTGGCAAATTCTGTAACAACATTACTCATAAGATCAAAACCTAAGTTTTGAGTGCCAAAAATCAAATTATCATTTGCTTTTTCATAGATTTCTACAAAAGTTTTTAGCAAAATTTCTAATCTGTGATAAGCAGGCGTTTCATCTCGGTTGTAAAACGCAATGTTCATAAAACGGATAGTTTCTTTGAGTTTGTACTCCAAAAATTGCCTGTAAAGATGCACAACAGAACTTATAAGCATTTCATTTGTTTCAGTATTTTTCATCAAAACAGTTACAAGACGGTCTGCACCAACTTTGTAGGCATCTGCACCCAAATCAAAAATATTGCCTGTATGCGGGCTAATATTCATTGTGAAAAGATTTTTTTCTAGTGTCATAATTGTATTATTTAAAGATAGATTTTTGTTTAAAAAACCTTATTCCTCTAACCTTTTCTCTGCTAGAAAAGGCAGCCATTTGG
>JAYVHJ010000094.1:0-3142 GCA_043771315.1 Raineyaceae bacterium | reverse complement strand
TTAGTTTGCTCATTTGCTTGTTTTTGCTGATTTGTATTTAATCTGTATTCAATCTTACAATCTTTTAATCCTAGTTTTAGTTTATTCTCTAGTTTTAGTTCTAGTTCCCAAATATCATATTTTAGATGCTGATTATTTGCTGATATTTTGCTATCTATTAGCTTATTTACTTGCTCAATAGTATTTAAATCTTTAACCTTCAGTTCTCTAATTTGTGCGTTTACTTGTATTTCATTCTCAAATATTAGTTCCTTTACTTTCTGTACTTCCAGACTATGCTCATTACGAATAGGACGAGTATAAACCTTAGTATAAAACACAATACCAAAAATACTATAAATAATGCTTAATTGTGTGTGTGTGGCAGTTCCAGAATTATTTTCTATTCTATCATACTTTACTGTTTTTAAGACCATTTTCATAAGTTTTTTTAGGTTTTAGTTGTAGTTCTTTTCTATATTCGCAGGAATTGACACAAACACCGCTAAATACACATTGATATTCAAAACATTGCTTACTAGCAGTTGCTAGCCTGCCATATAGTACGCTCAATAATCTTCTTAGAAATCATTTTTATTGTTTACCAAATTTTTTGTATTATCTTGAAAAATCTTGTAATTCCTGTAAATCCTGCTTCAAAGTCCTAATCAAAGATAGAGAGTTGAGAATTAGTAATATTGCGCTCAGTATTATTAAAAACGTGGATAACTTCTTTTTTGTCATTCTCATAAAGAAAAATACAAGAATTGTCACTATAATACAAAATATCTCCAGAAGTTTCATACAAGGAAATAAGCGCATTAGCATCTTCCAATAACAATTTACGCCTAGTAGATAATGCTTTAGCATCATCAGCCAGCCTACGCAGGAGAATATCAAAGTCCGCTATATATTTGGTGATACTTTCGTGTTGTTTACCTAGTTCGTACATTTGTTTAGTTATTTGGTTGAAAATTGTTGTTAAATTTTGGAGTATTCCCTAATATTTTGGAATATTTGATAAGCCAGTTCTTTATTTGATGTATTGCTTGATAATATCAAATCAAAGAGATTATTAACACTTTCTATATATTGAGGAGAAATTTCTAGTTTATAATTTCCTTCAATACGCCCCTCACATTCTAAAAAACCAATTTCCAAGAAAGATGCTTTAAAAATTTGTGAGTAACAATTTAAGTAAATAACACCCTCATAAAAGGTTACACCATAAAAAAATTTAACATACTCGGTGCTATATTCCCAGTCTCTAGTATCAGGATTAAAAAAAGTAGATGTTTGTTTTTTCTTGTAGGTAGAAAAAATTTTGTTAAAAACTTTTTTAGGTATTTTAAAATCTCTCATAGTTTGGTTATCCTTAGTAAATTGTTGTTAAAAATCTTAGTCTAGTTTTTGTCTTCTGATTTGTGCCAGTCCTAGTTCATATTCTAATTTTTTTTGTCTAATTGATAGCTTTTCCAACTCTATTTTTATCATTTCTCTATCTTCTGGACAAGTTTCATAACCAAACATTAGCGTTTGTACTTCTTTTTTAAGTTCGTTGATTTTTCTTTGCCAGCTAATTACTTCAAAATCTAGTTTCTGTATCAATTCCTTATTAGCACTAGAGCCAGCAACAACCCCCATTTTATCATTTTTTTGCTCATTTTGTTGCTTTTTAAGTTGGTTTTGGTATTGGTGAGGGTTATCTATACGCCAACACTTCACAGCCTTAGCCCAGTTGATTTTGTATTGTAGTGGTCCGCCATTAATACCATCACTCCATTTAACAGCCTGATTATACCAATATTGCACTTCATCAAGCCCCATAGCAGGGACTAATTTTTGCATTGGAAGTATAAAATCAGTAAGAGTAGGATAAGCCAAGACCATAAGAACACCACGTTTAGAAGTCTTTTTTACTTTCTCTTTTACTAAAATTGTTGTAATTGGTTTTTGACTAGAAGTTGATGTTTTTTCTTCTTTTGCATTACTCAATATATAGGCAGGATTTGACTGATGAAAGACTGTATCAAAATTTGATATAGTTTCATTAAGAGTATTAGCACTATTTGGATTGACTGTATCAAAATTTGATATAGTGGCAGGGCTGACTGTATCAAAATTTGATATAGTGGCAGGACTGACTGTATCAAAATTTGCTATAGTGACAGGACTGACTGTATCAAAATTTGATATAGTGGCAGGATTGACTGTATCAAAATTTGATATAGTGGGAGAAAGTATAGTAAAAATACTAGAAACTTTTTGAGGAGTGCCAGCATCATAACCCACCAGCCCAGCCAACACCAATTTATCTCTATACTTTCTTATTGAATTTACGGAGGTATAGAGGTTTTTAGACAATTCATTAAGGGAAATATCTAAAACTTGTTTTGGTGCTGATTTTAGGACTAAATACACGTACAAATCCACGCAACCAGCACACAAAGCCCACCGCATAGAATAAATATGTTGAATGTAATTATTCATTTTTTTTGGTTTGAGTTTTTGTATTTTTTACCAATTCCTTAAGTGCCTGTAGTATTTTTGTATTTCTACGCCTACCATTTTTTACTTCTCTTACGTGTACGGCATTAAATCCGTGAGAGTGTGCAAGAATTGCAGGAAAGCCACTAGGTAACTTATTTTTAATTTCCTCCAACTCTCTGTCAAAATTAGCGTTTACTTGTGATTTAAGCATTTTAAACTCATCTATTGACATTGTAGATATATCTACAGAAGATATATCTACAATTTGAGGGTTATTTTGTAGGTTTTTCATTGTTTTGTGTTTGTTTTTATGATTATAATTCTTATATTTGTGTATTAAATGACGCACAATATTACTTAAAATTAGTTATAATACCTAATTTTAGGTTAAATTTAATTGCAAACACTTTAAAAGTACATATTATGAGCATTAAAACAGTAAATGAAAGATTTAAGGAACTTAGAATTAAGTTAGAATTAAATCAAAAAGATTTCGCACAAAAATTAGGTACAACACAGGCAATTATTAGTTACATAGAAACAGGAGGAAAACCTAGTTATGATGTAATGGAAGGTATTTTTACAGGTGTTGAAAATATCAATTTTGCGTGGTTGGTAAGTGGATTAGGTGATATGTTTACTACTGACAAGGGCAGGGGATTTGTTGAGGAGC
>JAYVHJ010000093.1:0-5932 GCA_043771315.1 Raineyaceae bacterium | reverse complement strand
TAGCAAGAATTACCGCACAAAAAGAAAAGGAAAAAGCAGAAATAGCTAGGCTTACTGCACAAAAAGAAAAGGAAAAAGCAGAAGTGGCTAGGCTTATTGCGCAAAAAGAAAAGGAAAAAGCAGAAGTGGCTAGGCTTGCAGCACAAAAAGAAAAGGAAAAAGCAGAAGTAGCTCGTATTATTGCACAACACGAGAAAGATAGAGCAGAAATAGCCACCATAGTAGCAGAAGAAGCTCAAAATAAAGCAGAACTTGCCACTATTGTGGCTGAAAATGCTACTATTATTGCAGAAGATGCCGTAAAATCTAAGCAACAATTCTTATCCAATATGAGCCACGAGATAAGAACACCAATGAACGCTATTATTGGCTTTACGAAAGTTCTCCTAAAAACAGACCTTTCTATCAAACAAGCAGAATACTTAAACGCTATAAAATTAAGTGGTGACGCCCTGATTGTACTTATTAATGATATTTTGGATTTGGCTAAGGTTGATGCAGGCAAAATGAATTTTGAAAAAAATCCGTTCAAACTTAAAGCCTCTATTGCCTCTATGTTACATTTGTTTGAGCCTAAAATAGAAGAGAAAAATCTTAAACTTATCAAAGAATATGACAAAAGAATTCCGAATATATTATTAGGTGACCCTGTACGTTTGCACCAGATTATTCTTAATCTTGTTAGCAATGCCGTAAAGTTTACTTCTGAAGGAAGCATTACAGTTAGTGTAAATCTTTTGAGTGAAAATGAGGAGAAAGTAAGCGTAGAATTCTCTGTAAAAGACACAGGAATAGGCATCAAACCAGAAAAAATAGATGGAATTTTTGAGAACTTTCAGCAGGCTTCTAGCGGAACTTCACGCATTTATGGCGGAACAGGGCTTGGGCTTGCCATTGTAAAACAACTTATTATGCCACAAGGAGGCTCTATTGCCGTAGAAAGTAAACTTAATGAAGGTTCTTGTTTTAGTTTTGTATTAGACTTTCAGAAAACCACCATCACTACCACCACAGACATAGAAATTATGGAACAAGATATAGAAAAGAAAAATATCAGGGTACTTGTCGTAGAAGATATTGCTCTCAACCAACTACTAATGAAAACTTTGTTAGATGATTTTGGTTTTGAGAGAGATATTGCTTCCAACGGCAAAATAGCCATAGAAAAACTAGCAGAAAATAAGTATGATATTATTCTTATGGACTTGCAAATGCCCGAAATGAACGGCTTTGAAGCAACAGACCACATCAGAAACGTGCTGAAACTAGATATTCCTATTATTGCGCTCACCGCAGACGTAACGACAGTAGATTTAGCTAAGTGCAAAGCCGTTGGAATGAATGATTATATTGCAAAACCCGTTGATGAGAGATTGCTTTATAGCAAAATTATTGGGCTTTTCCAAAAACCAACAGCGGCAGCAATAGCAGCAGCAGCAGCTGTCGTTAATGAAGAAATAAAACAAATGCGTTGTATAGATTTGGCTTATCTTGTCAAGCGTACAAAGTCTGACCCTGCACTTATGATGGAAATGATTTCACTTTATCTGGAACAAACACCGCCACTTATCAGCACAATGAAACAAAGTTTTGAGGCAAAAGATTGGAAAACCTTGTATGCGGCAGTTCATAAAATAATACCTTCATTTTCTATTATGGGGATTAGTAGTGATTTTGAAAACATAGCTAAAAAAGTACAAGACTATGCAAATGCACAAAGTAAAATGGAAGATATAGGCGAAATGGTACAGAAATTAGAAAATGTCTGTACGCAAGCCTGCCAAGAACTTCTTGTTGAGCTTGATTTGATAAAAAACAGAAAATAAATAGCCACCACGTTTTTTAAGCCTTAAATACTTAGAAAGCCTACAATACAACTATAAACTTAGTTAAAACACATAAATTAGTGGAAAATCACGAAAAAATTAGTATCTTTTTGGTAGATGATGACGCATTGTTTTTGAAATCTTTAGAAATAGAGTTTTTGGAACACGCTGATTTTATTATCAATACCTTTCCTACAGGAGAGAGTTGCCTTAAAAATCTTCACCTAAACCCTGATATAATCATTCTTGATTATCATTTGGACGGTATTGTGGTGGGTGCAATGAATGGTATAGAAACCTTAGACAAAATCAAAGAAAACAATCTTGGCATTCCTGTCATTATGCTTTCATCACAAGATAAAATAGAGGTTGCAGTTAATTGTATGCATCACATGGCGTTTGATTATGTGGTCAAGAATGAAACCGCTTTTATGCGCATTCAAAAAATCATTACTAGCATCTTTAAGTTTAAGAAAATGGAAAAACAACTCCAATGGTATATGGAAAGAATGTAGAGACTTTACTTGCAACGTCTTAGCGTAGAACATTGTATTTAGCCCAATTTAAGAATAATACTTTTATTTGCTACTGTATTGTTTGTCGTAGAGACGTTGCAAGCAACGTCTCTACAACAAATACATAGAACAAAATTATTTTCGCCTAACATCAGTATCTAACACTAGTTCAGAAGGTCTAATCCCAATCCCAAAAACCTATTAAATACGCAGGAACTAACGCCAAAAGCACCAAAATAGCCATAGAAAGCAAGAAAGTTTTACCTTTTTCATTATCTTTCTTAACAAAAAAGTAGATAGCCATACCCAAATTGATAAGTAATTGCAATGATATAGCAAAAGCACACATAAATGCAAATAAAACGGCATCTTCATAGCCATGTCTGCTTGTACCATCAGTCATAAGCATCAAAGAACCTGTTATAATCAGGCTAATAGCAACATTAACAAGGATAATAGGGTATTTTTGCATAATTGGAAGCATATTGAAGTTGTTTTTTGATTAGTGGAAAGAATTGATTTCAAAACAAAACACGCTTTTAAATCTCTCAAAAAGCGTGTTTAAATTATATTTATTGATGTTTTTTCAGAAAAACTAACAGAACTAACGACCAAAAGGCGGGTTTTTGTCTTCTGGAAACTTGATTTCTCCAAATTGCGTTTCATAATGTGCAATATTTTCTTTTAGCGCAAGCATTAGCCTTTTTGTGTGTTCTGGTGCAACAAGTATTCTGGCACGCACTTTTGCCTTTACAGTATTTGGCAACAAATGGATAAAATCCAAGACAAATTCACTGCCTGTATGCGTTACGAGGGCAACATTAGAGTAAACGCCATCTACAATATTTTCTGGAATATCAATGGTAATCTGATTCTCGTTTTTATTATTTTGATTCATCTTTTTTGGGGTGAAATGTGAGGTGTGAAGTGCGAGATGTGGAATATAAAATGTGAGGTTTTGATAGTAGAAAAATTGTATTCTACTTCACAACTCACACTTCACACCTCAAAATATCAATGGTGGTGTCCGCCTTCTCCGTGAACGTGTCCATGAGCTAATTCTTCTTCTGATGCAGGGCGCACCGCTATTACTTCACCTACAAAATGTAAAGTTTCACCTGCAAGTGGGTGATTAAAATCTACTTTTACACTTTCTGCGGTTACTTCTGTTATTTTTCCTTGTAATTGATGTCCTTCAGAATCATTCATAGGAACAAAATTGCCAACCGTAATATCTATTTCTGGAAAACCAGCCTCCAAAAACATTGATTTTGGAAATTCTGCAAGGTTTTCATCATAACGCTCACCATAGCCATTTTCTGGCGTAAGCGTAAAATCAAATTTATATCCAACTGCTTTTTGGTGTAATTGTGCTTCAAAATGTGGTAAAAGCATACCCACACCGTGAATATAGGCAAGTGGTTCTTCTGCGGTTGCTTTGTCAATTATGTCACCTGTAGCAAGGCGCAAGTCGTAGCTCAAAGAAACTACATTATTCTCTGAAATGGTCATATTTTGATGTGTGAAGTGTGAGGTATGATGTATTTTTTTGCTACATCACTACTTTAATTTTGATGCAAAAATAATATTTTTTTATAACAAATCAAAAAAAGTGCTATAAAAAATTTGCTACTGTACACTCTTTCTGATTGAATTTCATTGGTTTGTGTCCCCACAAACCAACAATTACGACAAATAATGTATTTTTATCCATAATAAAAAGGCTATTTTACTACCTCATTTTGGTTTGTGGGGACACAAACCAAGGATAATATTTTTTTTAAAAATTGTATTTAGTTCATACCTTACACCTCAATTAGGCACTTACATAGCTATAATTATTCACAAGCATTGTTTTTGTGTAATGTATCATTTGCAAAATAAGTTCTACAGAGTCGTTTTCACTTGAAGGCTCAACCATCAAATCATAAGAATTGATATGATTTTCATCATATTTGCCAATTCTACATTTTGCCTGACTACGTTCCATAATGAAATCAAAAACAGGAAAAGGCTGCAAACTGATGCAATAAAGGTAGTCAAAACGCCTTTCTACAAACTCATTGACCTGCAAAGAACTTATTTGTCCTTTTACAATGTCTTTGGCAGTAAAAAAATCAAACCTAAAATCATAGGGATTTGAATGTTTATCTTCAAAATATGCCAATGCTTTTACGTTTTTACCATCTTTTTTGAGGAGTTTTACAAAGTAGTTGATGGCTTTGTGGTTGTCGTCATTGACATTACTAAAAAGTACGCCAACTTCTTTCACCTCATCATAATTGAGTGTTTCTCTATTTACAAAAAGCGGTGCAGCAACTTTCTTACCCACGACTTTTTGCACTAAGTCTGTTAATATACTCATTTGTTTTATGCGTTTAATTTCAGGTGTTATTTATAGGTTTTGAGGCATATACGTAACACATTCTAGTTGCAAATTGTTACGTAAAATGCAACAATTTTGTTACATTTGGTTGATAAAGTTTAACAAATATAAAAAATAAATAACACAAAGTATCATTAAGAAAAAACTAAAATTTTTTTGGTGGTTTTTTTTGATTAGTTTTAGGAAATTTTTTTGAGTATATGAGTATAATTTTATTACAACTCACAACTCACAACTCATAACTCACAACTATTTATGTTTAAATATATTGCTTTTTTTGGTATTTTGATAGTGTTTTTGATGCTCTGTTTTGTTTCTTGTCAGGCGCAAAATGCAGATGGTAATACACAAAATCAGCAAAAAAAACGACAAGTACCCCACAACCCCAAATATGACTTTAGAGGTGTTTGGCTAACGACTGTGCATCATATTGATTGGCCTTCTCGCAGAAAAATGTCTGTTGATGAACAGAAAAATGAGCTTTTACTTTTGTTTGATACTTTTCAAAAAGCAAAACTCAATGCGGTTTTTGGTCAAATACGTCCTTCTGGTGATGCTTTTTACCCAAGTGAGCTAGAATTTTGGTCTGAAATTGTTTCAGGAAAGCAAGGAAAACCACCAACACCTTACTACGACCCAACGGCAATGATGGTAGAAGAGGCACACAACCGCAATATGGAGTTTCACGCTTGGTTTAACCCCTATCGTGCCGTTACTAACCTTAGTTGGAGTGATGTTCACCCACAACATCTTACCAAATTACACCCAGAATGGTTTTTTGACTACGGTGGGCGCAGGTTTTTTAATCCTGGTGTGCCAGAAGTGAGAGCACATATTGTAGCTGTTATTGTTGATGTGATAAAACGCTATGATGTTGATGGTGTGCATTTTGACGACTATTTTTATCCTTACAAAATCAATGGAGAAACCCTAAAAGATGATGAAACTTACCAAAAATATGGCAAAGTTTTTGGCTCAAAAGAAGAATGGAGACGCAATAATATTGATATGCTTGTAAAATCAGTTCACGACAGTTTGCAAAAATACAAACCTCATATTAAGTTTGGCGTTAGTCCTGTGGGAGCTTGGCGCAACAAAGATGTTGATGTTCGTGGCTCAAATACCCGTGTAGGGCAACCTGCGTATGATTATTTGTATGCAGACACTCGCAAATGGCTAGAACTTGGTTGGGTGGACTATATGGC
>JAYVHJ010000092.1:0-5251 GCA_043771315.1 Raineyaceae bacterium | reverse complement strand
CAAAAAATTCTCTTTATATTTCTGATAATCAAGGTCAAATGCTTGCTTGTGCTACACCACAAGAAGGTCAACATAATGATTTATTTGATACTCAGGCACTGTTTGAAGAAATGTGTGAGATACTAACAAAAGCAGGAATTAACATAAAAGGCTTATTCTTGAATGCGGATGCTGGTTTTGATAGTAAAGAATTTAGAGAATTATGTGCTAAAAAAGAAATAAAAGCAAATATTCCTACTAATACTCGCAATGCTAAAGAAAAGCCATTTTTCTGATTTTTATCAAAATAAATCATTTTCCCCTAATTATCAGAAAAATAAAAAAATATTCATTAAAAATTTGTTAATTTTTCTTCCAAATCATTAAAATAACTACTGGTGCGCCCAAAAGTGAGGTAATAGCATTGATAGGCAAAATATAATTTTCAGACAAAACTCTACTCAAAATATCACATAAAATAAGCAAAATAGCACCCAAAAGCGCACAAATAGGCATCAGAACAAGATGATTAGTTGTTTTTAGCCAAGTACGTGCCAAATGTGGTACTGCCACACTCACAAAACCAATAGGACCACAAAAAGCCGTAATAGCACCTGCTAAAATACTGGTACTCACAATGATACGCAAACGAACACTACGCACACGCACACCCATACTTTGGGCGTAATTTGCGCCAAGCAAGAAAGCATTTAATGGTTTTAAAATAGTAATAGCTATCAGTAAACCTACTAAAACACATATAAAAAGCACTATTACTTGGTTTTTATTCAGTCCGCTAAGGCTACCATACGTCCAAGTCATATAGCTTTGTAGTTCCTCTGGACTACTAAAATACTGCCATAATCCCACCACAGACATTACTACGCTACTTGTCATCAATCCCACAATGAGCAAAGCTACATTATTTTTTAGGCGCAAAGAAAGCACCAAAATTAGTAACATTACGAGAATTGCGCCAAAAATAGCAGCTATTACGACTAGCCAACTTTGAGAGAAGCCCCAATTTCGTACAAAAGTAAGCCCAGATGTAATAGAAGTAAGCGTAACAACTGCCACACCAAGTCCTGCGCCTGCTGAAACGCCCATTTCTGATGCACCTGCCAATGGATTTTGAAACAATGTTTGCATCTGAAGACCCGCCACAGATAGCCCTGCACCCACCAAAATAGCTGTTAATAATTTTGGCAAACGTAACTGAAAAACAATGTTTTGTATAATTATATTTTGTGTACTTATGCTTTCTGTAAGATTTTGGTTGATTTCTTGATTATTTTCAAAAAAAGCCGCTAAAATCTTTTCAAAAGGAATATAAACTGACCCTAAAAGTACATCAGCAACACTAAAAAGCAATAAAAGAATAAGCAATAAAAAATATCTCATTTAATATTTTAGTATAAATATAATTTTATATAAAATTATATTAGCCTCTTAGAGGCTTTTAACTGCATCTAAGAGGCTATAATTAGTTATTTTGAGGTTATTAAACCAAATAAAATTATTTTTTCTTGTCCATCATATGTGCAAACTCATCAGCAAGTTCACAACCTTTCATTTTGTCTAGTTTAGCAATCATTTCTTTGCGTTGTTTCTCGTTCAAATCACCATATTTAGCTTTCAAACCATCAATACAAGTACTAAATTTTTTGCCTTTTTCGTCCATATCTTTTTCTACAGTTGCCATTACTTTGTTTCTTTCTTCTTCTGGCATTGCCATTAACGCATTTTTGAAGTTTTCTTCTGCTACTTTTTCACCTTTTGTAGCCATTTCGTGCATCATAGTAACAAGCGTTGGGTGCAACCCATTTGCAAATTCTGTAGTGCAAGCACAAAAATCTTTTGCTGCTGCTTTTGCATTGAACTTTTTTGCTTTTTGTGCATAACTTACGCTCACACACACACACATAACGAGGGATAAAAAGACTTTTTTCATAATTCAAATGTTTTTGATGATTTTGATAATAGATTTTGATTAAACATAAAACTTTTTCAAAAATAAAGAAATATATGCATATTCCTAATTTTTCTCTATTTTTTTTACAAAATAATTATGAAAAGTAAAAACGCCTGGAGGTTTTGAAAGCCTTCAAGCGTTTTATTTATAATTTACAATTAAAAAAACATCATTGTTTAGTATTGTACATCAAAAGTGCATTGAGAAAGTTGAACTTCTCCAGCTCCACCAACTTGAGTAAGTCTTGCTTCAAATTCTCCTTTGATAACTTTTAGTTTTGTATCCAAATAACCCACAAGCATTGTGCTTCTTGTAGCAATAGGTGTATAAGTAGCAGTACCATCTACATAAGAAAGTCCGTTATTAATTCCGTCAATATTTCTCACAGTTGATCCTACGCCTAAAGCAGGCTGTATTCTAAGTTCTACATTTTTCCCAGAAACAACTCCTTTAATAATAAGTACATCAGTAGGATTTCCTGCTGCATCTGTGCCTACCATTACAGAAGTTGTTATGGCAGTTGCATTTGCAATAGCTTCCCCATTGATTTTAACAGAAAGTTTGCTTACATAAGGCTCTAGGGGAGTTGGAGTAAATCTTTCTCTTACGTTTTGGCAAGAAAAAACTACAAAAGAAATGGCAATTATAGCAAAATAGCGTTTGAAATTGAGCATATTTTTTGGTATTAAGGTATAAGTTAAAGTAAATTTTATTGATTTTTTGTTATATTCTAGTTACAAATTTACTAAAAAAATTGTGAAAAAATAATTTTTCACAATTTTTTTGGTGTATTTGTAAGTTATTAGTATGGGAAAATGTTGATATTGATGCCTACAAACTGTTTGTAGTCTTCTGCTTCCTCCATAATGTCTTCATCATCTTCTGGATAATACCAATTAACAACAGTATTGCCCCCTTTGTCTTGGTATTCTTTGAGAAGTTTTACAATATCCAAGAAACATTTTGACGAACTTGTATTGTAATAAGTAAGATTAAACGTGAAATTAAGCGGTTTTTCAGTAGTGGCATACTCTTTTATCCACGTAAGGATAGGTCTATAAAAATCCCAAGTATCTTCCAAATAAGATTCTCCTTTGATGAAACATTCCCCTGTTTGTGCATTTAAAGA
Organism: Raineyaceae bacterium; assembly: GCA_043771315.1. Taxonomy (GTDB): domain Bacteria; phylum Bacteroidota; class Bacteroidia; order Cytophagales; family Thermonemataceae; genus JANYGM01. Next base: position 2,171 of record JAYVHJ010000092.1, on the reverse strand, counting down.
TACATGTGGGGTGAAATAAGTGCTTTTTATTCCTTCAATTTCTAAACTTTCCATAGTTGTTTGTCTGTTGATTTGTTGTTGATGTTTTTGTTTATTAGGATAATTTTGTTGATAATTTTGTTGTACTAACATTGTATTTAACTCACAATTCACAACTCAAAACTCCCTATAATCCTTTTTTGATATTTACGGCAAGTGCAAAGAACGAATTATGCTCATCAATATCTCTAAATTCAATAGAAATAGGTTGTGCAGAGGTGAGGGCAATCTGAATAAGCCCAATTCCTGCACCTTTACTATTTTCAGAACTCATTTCTCCATTATCTCTTTGTTCAAACTTCATACGGCGCAAAGCATCTCTATCCAAAGAGTTTATCATCTCGCATCTGTCCCAAAGTACAGGAATCCATTTTTTATCAACAATATTGCCTGCTGTAAGCGTGTAGCAGTCTTCATCTTCATTCAAAACAACAGAACCAATACGGTAAGGTTTTTCACCAAATTTTGTAACTTCTGATGAGTAAAAGAAGATATTTTGCGCAAGTTCCATAAAAATGGCATAAACTTTTTTGCCTGCTTTTGGGTCTTCTATTAGCTTAAATTGTATATCTTTGCTGATTTCATTGATAATGACATCAGACATAGGACCTTTGTAGGACATTATCACATCACTATCATTGAGGTTGAGATAATGATGGAAAAAACTGAATTTTTTGCTCATAATAGTTATATCTATAGTTGAATAATGTATTTTTCTGTATTTTCTTTTTTGATGCCGTAATATAAATAAAAAAATGAATGGTGCAAACTTTTTTTTTAATTACGGAGTTTGAAATACGAAGTTTATTACATTTATTCGTACCTCAAACCTCGTACTTAGTTTTTATCTCCTCCAAAGTATTTTTCTTCAATAATATCAGCCATTTCTGCTACTTCCCACAAAATAACAGCCATTTCTTCTACACTTGTTACGTATTCTGCAATAGGGCTGGCTTGTATAACTACTGCTTCACAAGGCTCTCCACTAGAGGTTTGGTCTGCTGCTATAGTGATACTTGTATAAATACCATAACTAGCTTCTTTAAGCAAATTATAATAATCTGTTGTTTTATTGATAATTCCACAACGGCTACTGAAATAATAACAGTCTTTTCCTTTGGCACGCTCTGCAATTACCCACGCATATACATACTGATAGCGTTTTGTGCCATCTTGAAGTTCAAAAGGTACATCTAAAGAATAGCAATTTGGCGAAATTTCTTTCACTTGTGCCATAAATTTTTTTGCAACTTCTTGAATTGCAGTATCAAAGTTAAGTTTCATAATTGTCTGTGGTAATAATTTAAAGATATTTTGTAATGTCCTAAACGCAATAATACGAAATAAAAGCATTTATTTCGTATTATTATGTGTTTTTTCTTTATTTTTTTACAGAAAATTCTTTGACTGTTTCTATAAAGCATTTTACTTTCTCTGGGTCTGTGTCTGGATACAAACCGTGTCCCAAATTAGCAATAAAAGGAACATCTCCAAAATCTTCTATCATTTTTTTTGTATTTACTTTTATTTGCTCAAAACTACCATACAAGGCACAAGGGTCTAGGTTGCCTTGTAGCGTTTTTTGATTTCCTAATAATGTAGCAGATTCTTTTATGTCCATATTCCAATCTAGCCCAACTACCTGACAATTAAGGTTTTTCATACTTTTTAGCGCAAAAAATGCGCCTTTTGCAAACACAGTTTTAGGCACTTCTGTAATAGCATTACAAATCTGGTGAATATATTTCAAAGAAAATTCTTCATATTGCACCGCAGAAAGCACACCTGCCCAAGAATCAAAAACCTGCACCAAATCAACGCCTGCCACTATTTGTGCTTTAAGATAAGCTATTGTACTATCTGTTATTTTTTGCAAAAGTTCGTGAGCTATTTCTGGTGAGGTATAAAGCATTTTTTTAGCCTTAGAAAACGTCTTTGAGCCACTTCCTTCTATCATATAGCAAAATAAAGTAAATGGCGCACCTGCAAATCCTATCAAAGGAACTCTATTATTAAGTTCTTTTTTACTGATTTTGATAGCTTCCATTACATAGCTAAGGTCATCTACACCATCACAAACACGCAATTTGCGTACATCTTCAATAGTTTGAATAGTTTTTGGAAAATATGGA
>JAYVHJ010000091.1:0-17361 GCA_043771315.1 Raineyaceae bacterium | reverse complement strand
TCCAGCCAGCGTGTGGCGAGATAATGCGGTTTTGGGTCTTTTTCATAAAGAAAAGATTAAATTAAACAAAATTGAACTATAAAAAAATCACGTAAAAATGTAATCAAATAGTAGTATTTGAGTGGTATAAGTTAAGAATAATATTGGAAATTAAAAGGGATATGGTTTAGTTGATTACTTGCTATTTGTAGCTCGTAATACGCCTGCTCCCAATGGTTACGAGAAGAAGCATTGTACTTCTCAACACCAAAATACTGCAAATCTACTACTGGGGCGGCTCTATCATATAAGACACTACCCCCAAACTTTGCTTGGCTGATGTTTTGAAACAAGTAATCTACCTTCTTAGAGTAGGTGCTTGTATCCACTTGTGAATATATTTTGTTAGTTGCTAAAAGTAGCAACAAAATTAAAAGTTTTTTCATGATGTTATTGTTTTTTTTGGTCTAGGTCAAACCTGCCGTTAGTGATTTTTATTTTTTTCCCTGAAGGAAAATCAATACCTTCAAATTCAAAAGTGCCTGAAACAATCTGATTAAGCGTATCAGTACGGGTTATGTCCACAAACCCTGTATATTGTGAGGTTGTGATATAACCATAGTCTGGGTCGTTTATAGTTGCACCATCTATGGCATATAGCCCAAAATTATTAGAGTTAGCACTCCCCCCCACATCACTATCAGTATTAAAATTGAGTGGATAGCGTCCTGTTTGGGTAACGGAACGAACATAAAGGTTTATGCTAGTTCTATCAGTTTTATACGTCCTAACCCATATGCTATATTTAGGTACATTTATATATGGACCAAAATACCCTCCATTTACAGGCTTAACTCCTCCAAAGCCTCCTGTACCATTGGGTATCCAAGGCTGTCCATCTATTAGGCAAGCAAAGGTATTAGCTCCTATTTGGGTGGCTGGTGGTAGTGTACTTACTGGGTCTGGTGGTGTGGGGTTGTCTTTCTTGCAAGAGCTACAAGAGCCAAAGGCAAGAAGTAGTACATACAGGCATATCCTCAAGCCCACAGGCGAGAAAATGCGGTTTTGGTTTGTTTTCATTGTGTTAAAAATTAAATAAAATGGGTAATAGGAAAATGCAAGTATTTGTTTGCGGGTGCAAAGGTAAGTAAGAAATATGATATAATATGTACATGTTTGAAAATACTTTTAAATGGCAAAATTATTATTTTATGCAAATAAATGAGTTTTAAAATATTTGATATTGCGTTTAAAGCGTTTAAACACAGTCGTCATTTTTCATAAACCTCAAAAATTTTAATAAATATAATTGCCAGATGTAAGATTTAAAATTATTTTTCAAAAAGTGCTAAAATAAATTGGTAGTTTTTATATAATTTTTAGCAAACCATATTAAATACTTTTTATAATAATTATTTTTGTTTTGATATTTTCATTAGTAAAAAAATGATTTGGTTAAAAATAAAACCGCCTACTATTTTTAGTGGCGGTGCAAAGGTAAACACAATAAAAGTAAATACAATACATTGATATTTTTTCAATTATTTTTGTGTTTTTGCAAAAAAAATGCAAAAATTAGGCGTTTTTGAAAGTGGTCAAAATGCGCACAGGCACTTTCCTGAAAATTTTGCCAAATATTATTTGGTGGAGGGTAGCTTTTATGCCCAAAAATTTGCATTTTTTGCAAATAGCAATTACGGAAAATATTTTTCAAAAACTCATAACTAACTGATTATCAAGGAGATTATTTTTGCTTTAATTTGATAAAATATAAATTTGATAAGTAATTCAGGCATAAAGCCTTATAATATTGGAAAAATAAATTGAGATTTTAAAGCGCATTTGTTGCAGATGGAAACACATAAGAACACAATTACTACCATTTAAAAAGCCTTTCTAAATTTTGGAAAGGCTTTTTTGTTGCTATTTTCTTATCACTTAAAAATCCCCCACAAGTTCTATGTCATCATTTCTATTGACTTCTAAAATAGTTTTGCCTTCGTTATTAATATGGAAAATGCGTGCAAAACGTGCGCCCCAAACCAAATCTTTCGTTAGATAAGAGTATGTAGTGGGTACAGTTTGCTTAAAAGTGTCGTCATAGCCTTTTATAAATACAAAAAGCTCCATTTTGGTAGCTTTTATCTCTTGTTCTGTTTTTCCAAAAAATGGGCTATTTTCGTCTATTGGGTGAACTATCGTCCAAGGAAGTGGAAAAAAAAGTACATAATTTCGTTCCAACGCAAGATTGTAATAATTTCTATGAAATGTGCCATCTTCTTTCACCTCGTTGATAGATAAAATAAGGTCTGCAAAAACCTCTGTCATAGCACTTTTGCGCTGGTTTACAATACGCAACTGCAATGAGGTAATGCCTCTATACGGCGCAATAATGATGTTTTTGCTGAATGCAATGCGTGTGGTAGGTTGTGAAAAACGCCCATACAAAAGCCCTGTAATGAGTGCAAACCACAAAAGCCCTGTAAAAGCCTCCAATGCAGCAATCAAATGCGCCAAAAATCCGTGAGGGGCAAGCACACCATAACCAACAGTCGTAAAAGTCTGAGTACTAAAGAAATAAGCGTGCCAAAAAGTATCAAAAAAATTATCTTTGGTATTGCCAACAATGGCTTCTTCTCCAATAAAACAGTAAACAATAGCATAAATAAGATTGATAAATAAAAAAGAAATGGTTGCAAGTGCTAAAAACGCTACCCACGACATTTTAGTTAGGTGCATATAAATATCTTTGCTACTAAATTTTGCGCCCAAAATCACGACATTATAGCCACCCAATACGTTTACCATATTTTCTTGGTTGCGCTGAATGATTTTTTCCCCAAAACCAGGGTCTTGTGTTGTTTCTAGTGCCATTTTAAATGAATTTTATTTAATAGTTTTAGGACTTACGCAAAATCCATTAAAAACCACCCCTAACCCCTCCTAAACAGGAGGGGGACAAACTCCCCTCATTCCTAAGGAGGGGCTGGGGGTGGTTTTAGAACTTTTTTGCGTAAGTCCTAAGTTTTATAGTAACAAATTTTTTACTTTAAATTATCTTTATAAACTCGTCCTAAAGGCAATTCTAAGCTGTTTCCTGTCTTATTTTTAAGTGTGATAGTATTGAAAGTAGCACTTTGGATATTAGTTTTCAAAACCAAATAAGATTTATGAACTCTTATAAATCCGTTTTTGGCGTATTGTTCTTCAAAATCTTTCAAACGCTGAAAAATCAGGTAATTTTTTTGGTCTGTAATGATTTTAATGTACTCTCCTGCGCCTTCCACATAGTTTATTTCTGATATTTGAATTTTTTTGCTAATGTAATCTTGCTTTACAGTAATATAATTTTCTATGCTATTTTCAAGGTAATTTTCTATTTCATTATTTTTTATTTTCAGAAAATCATTGGCTTTCCTAATGCCTTTTTCAAACCGCTCAAAAGAAGCAGGTTTGAGGATAAAATCCACAATATCAATGTCATAGGCATCTATGGCAAAGTTAGGATTAGCACTAATAAAAATACCTAAAATATTTTTATTGATTTGCTTAAAAAAATCAATTCCATTCATTTTGGGCATCTGAATATCCATAATTGCTAAATCAATATTGGTTTCATTTTTTGTTTTTTCGTTGTTTTTGATAAAGTCTAGGGCATTTTCTACATCACTAAAACTTCCTAACAAATTTATTTCATTTGAATTTTTGCAATACGTTTCCATAAGTTTGAGGGCGGGAAGTTCGTCATCAAGGCAGATACAATTTAGAGGACTTTTCATTTTATAATTGGTTGATAATGAGAGATATTTTATAAGAATTTTCTGTTTTAAGTTTTTCAAATGAAAAACTTTCTTGGTATTGATTTTTTAAAAGTTGTTTAATGGCATCAATACCCAATCCGCTAGAATAATTTATGGTTTTTTGACTATTTTCATTGTCATTTTTCTTACTAATACTATTCTCAATCTCAAAATCAAGTGTTTTTTCTGGCAAATTTCCTTTTGAATTTACTTCTATAACTTCAATTTTTATTTTGATATAAGTAGGAAATTGCCCTAAACTATTATTATTATTGGAAATATTTGAATGTTTGAAAGCATTTTCCAGCAAACTAAAAAGCAACAAAGAAGGTATTTTTATTTGTGAATTTTCTTCATTTTCTCTAATATTTTTTGTAATAATCTGAATATCAAGCTGATTATCATTTTTGAGCTGATACAAACCAATGAGAGCTTGCAAAAGTTCTATTTCTTCTTCTAGGTCAATAAGTGTGTTTTTGCTTTTATAAATAGTGTAAGAAAGCACTTTTGATAGTTGGAGAATGGCGTGGCTGGTTTTTGGGCTTTCCTCATAGTTGATGGCATAAATGTTATTCAATGTGTTTAGCAGAAAATGTGGATTTATTTTGGCTTTTATCAGTTCTAACTCTCTGTTGGCATCTTCTATTTTGAGGCTGATAAGTTCTTGTTCTTTCTCAAAATTTATCTTCAAAATCCCTATAAGCGACCCAACAAGCACCAAAATGCCTTGTGGAATAACAAAAAAGCCCCTAAAATTATGCACAGAATCCATTATCATATTTTCTTTCAAAAGATGCCCCAAAAACAATTTCTCAAGTTCAATTCTTATCAAAAATGACACAAAAATTACGCCCAAACAATAAAAAACGAGTTTTAGATAATTATTTGGATTAAAAAACTTAGGAACAAGATAAAAATAACAAAAACTGTAAATACTTACGCTCAAAATTCCTATTACCAAAATCCTCAAAAATACAATGTTAGGAGGGAAAATCTGTGAGGAAAAAAAATAATTCAAAATCAAATAACCCACCCAAACAATTGTATGCAAAAGTAAAATAATGTGGCGAGTAGAGGTTTTCATGAAGTTTTGATGAATTTGATAAACTCAAAATTACGACTAAAAACGGATTAAAAAAACATAAAATAGTCGTTGGTTGAATAAAATAGTCGTTGGTTGAAATTTTTTGACTGTTGTAAAATAGCGCATTATATTTGAATAAAAATAAGACAAATTAAATCATTTAAAAATTCTATCACAATGGAACTCTACCAATCAATACTTCTCTTTTTGGGCATCAATCTGATGAGATATGCACTTTTTGCTGGCGTGGCATACTTTATTTTCTATATTTTGAAAAGAAGTAGTTGGGCAAACAGAAAAATCCAACAAAAATACCCTAATTCTAAGCAAATTATCAGTGAAATAAAGCACTCTGTCCTGTCCGTTTTTATTTTTGCGTTGGTTGCCCTTATTATTTTAACCTTAAATAAAATGGATGTTTTGCAAGTTTATGCAGACGTGAACCAACACAGTTGGCTTTATTTTGTGGCAAGTGTTGTAATTTTGCTTTTATTTCACGACACGTATTTTTATTGGACTCACAGGGCTTTGCATCACCCAAAACTGATAAAATATCATCTTATTCATCATCAGTCGCATAATACAACGCCTTTTACTTCTTTTTCGTTTCACCCTGTTGAGGCAATTGTACAGACTGGGTTTGTGTTTGTGTTGGTTTTTCTGCCCATAAATATGTACGCAATTGCTATTATGTTGACTTGGCAGATGGCTTTCAATGTGATAGGACATTTGGGCTTTGAGGTTTATCCAAAAAAGTTTCATAACTCACTGATTGGCAAGCAACTCAATACGGTTACACACCATAATATGCATCACCGCTACACCAATCAAAATTTTGGTTTGTATTTTAGTTTTTGGGATAGAATAATGAAAACCAACCATAAAGAATACGAACAACAATACAACGCCAATGCAGAAAAAATGTATCAATCTTAATCTTTAAAAATGAAAAATAATTATTATGCAATTTGGATAATGCTTTTTCTGATGATATCTTTTGATGTGTTGGGTCAAAAAGTGGCTATTTATGCAGGAACGCAGATTCCTGTAAAATATGATATTGGATTTGAGTATAAAATCAGTCCAAAAATTTCCGCTAATTTTAATATAGGAATTCTTACAAAACCTTATGATGAGGCTATTTTAGGTATTTTAGAAGAATTTGGTGTGAGCCAACCCTACATAAAAATGATTGGAAATACTTTTAAAATAGGCATTGTGGGAGATTTGGGCGTGAGGTATCACTATAAGAAAAACTATTTTGGTATTTACGGACAAAATATTTATCTTTTCGCTCAAACTTCACCTACAGATCAAGTGGAGCGTAATTTGAACATAAAAATCACGAGAAATATAACTTTTGGTAACCGTACTGCTCCGCAATTAGATTTAAAAAGTAATTTGTGGCAAATGGGTTTACTTTATGGCAGAAGATTTGAACTGAAAAATCCTAAATATGAGTTCAAGGCAGAACTTGCCCTAAGTGCAAATCTAACTTCCACGAGCAAAATGTACTTAGATGGTATTGAAAATGCAAAACTTTCAGAACTTATTGATAGTGAATTAAAACCCGTTTATAAAGATTATGCTTATTTGCCTTCTCTGAATGTGTATTTTGTCTATAAATTTCTGCAAAAAAATAGATAAACCCTATAAAAAAAAGGTACTAAAAATATGAAAAATTCCACTAAAAACTTGATGAATAGTTTTACCCAAAAAACAACTAAAAAATATATGAAAGTCCGTTTAATTAAAATGCTGTTATCTCTTTTTTTTGTTTTTTGTGGCTTGCTGATGAGTAGTAGTGCACAAAACATTAACAAGGAAATACTGGAAAAATATAGAAATAAAGCAGAACAAGAAAAGTTTTTTGATAGGCAAATCTCACTTCTTCAATTAGACGTTCAGACAGCGAAAAAATTCAAAACAATCAACTTTCATTACACACAAATTGCCCTCAAAATATTTGATGAAGGAGAAAATGATTTTAGCAAAGCAATGAAATTAAGGTCGCTAAAAAAAGAACATTCAGGCAAAATAGAAGCTATTTTGACTCCAAAACAGTACGCTTTGTGGGAAGAAGACAGAGCAAAAAATGGCATTATTAAGCAAATAATAAATAAATGATAGTCGCATTTTCTAAAATAAATTTTTCAGAAAGTATATTATTTTTGGTAATAAGATTCAAAATGTTTTTACGCTTATTTTTGAGGTCTATTACTTCGTTTTTGTCGTTAAAAACAATGTCAGACATTGGCTTAGCTATTTTATTGAATTTTGTGTTTAAATTCTTCTATAAATTTTGCACTCATTTTTTGTTTTTCAAATAAGATTTTCCAGTCTAATTTTTGCTCAAATTCTCTCATAAAATCTTCTGAAAGTGTTTGATGCTCTGGAATTACATACCACTCAATTTTGTCTTGAAATTCCTTCATAAATTTTTCTGACAATTTCTGATAATATGAAAAATTAAACCATTGAATTTTATCTTTAAATTTGCATACAAATTCATATGATAATTTTTGATATGCTGAAATATTATGCCATTGAACTCTGTCTTGACATTCTTCTATAAAATTTTCTGATAAAATTTGATACTGTGAAATTTTGTCCCAGTGAATTTTATCTTGAAATTCTTTCATAAAAATTTCTGACAAAACTTGGTATTGTGAGATGTTTTCCCAACTAATTTTATTCTGAAATTCTCGTATAAAACTTTCTGACAGTATTTGAAAATGCGAAATATCTCCCCAAGCCCATTTATCTCTATCAAATTTATCCTGAAATTCTTTTATCAAACTCTCAGATAGCATTTGATGCACTACAATTTTACCCCAATGAACTTTATCTTGAAACTCTCTCATAAAATCTTCTGACAAATTTTTCTGTTTGGATAATTTCTCCCAATCAAAGAGCTCTGAATAAGTACGCAAGAAATATGCTTTATTTTTTTCTTTTTTGACAAGTGCAATCAAATTACCTTTATATTTGGCAACTATTTTTTGATCATCATCAAGGTTTGAATTATTGGAAATTATGCCCCAATAAATTTTTTTGAGGCAAGTTACTATTATTTTTACAGTAAGTGCTTGATTTTCAGAGATAATACTCCAATCTAATAAATCAGCATTTTCCAAAATGAATTTTTCAGAAAGTTTGTTATTTTTGGCAAGAGATTTGAAATCTGCTTGATTTTTATCTTTGAGGTCTATAACCTCGTTTTTGTCGTTGAAAATGATGTCTGACATTGACTTAGAATTATAAAATTAGCAGTTGTTTACTATATATTTTTGTAGATTCACGCCAGTAGTTTATGTATTTTTTTGATAGTATTAACCAAGTAATGCTAAACAATAGTCTGGCTACAAAGTCTGATGTAAAAAAGCATTACATCTTTAACACTACCGTTATTAACATTTTGTATTCATTCAATTTACAATTCATAATTATTTTTTAATTTGCATTTGCAGTTTGTGATAAATTGAGCGCATTTTTAGGCTTAAACCACGTTTAGAAAAATGTTTTGCTTTGAGCTGTAATTTATGAAAATTTACTTCACTTTGTACATATTTGACAGCGTGGGCGTAGTATTGACGTGTGTAGGTGCGTGGAAAGTCTATTTGGCGGTCTGTGGTTTTCGCCCAATCAAGTTCTTTTTCGTTACTTTCTGACTGTATTTCCTCATAAAGTTCCGTTCCTTTTATTGGATAGGCTATTGTGATGGTAAAAATATCAGGATTAGAAATTTTTAAATGTTTTATTGTTTCCAAAATATCTTCTTCTGTTTCATTCGGATACCCAAGCATAATGAAAGTTCCTGCTTCAATTCCTTGTTTTTGAGAGAGTTGTATCATTTCTCTTACTTGCTCTACTCGCACACGCCTGTCCATCATATCAATAACCTTCTGTGAGCCACTTTCTGCGCCTATCCAAACACGAAAACAACCACTTTTTTTGAGCAAATGAATGACGTTTTCATTCATACGGTCGGCACGAGTGATACATTCATATTTAATTGTAACACTTTGATTTTCAAGTTCTTGCGTAAATTCTTCTAACCATTTAAAACTAACAGAAAAAACATCATCAACAAACCAAAACATATCAGGATTGTACTTTTCTAAGATTTGTTTAAGTTCCGCTACCACATTTTTGGCACTTCTGCGCCTATAACTCACCCCATAAACCGCTCTGCTACACCATTTGCAAGTATAAGGACAACCACGCATTGTGCTGATAGTCATAGCACTATAACCGTGATTTTGTTTCCAACTATTCAGATAATTATCAAAGTTGATTTTGTGTCTATTGGGGAAAGGCAAACCATCTATTTCTTTTATTTTGGTACGCTCTGGAGAAAGAAAAAATTGTTTTTTTTCATCAAAAAAGGCAATCCCAGCTATTTTTTTTAAATTTTCAATATTTTCAGCAACACTTTTAACAGTATTTTCAGAAATATTTTCTTGTCGTTTTAGTTCTGCAATAAGTTCATAAAAAGTGTTTTCACCTTCTCCAATCACTATAAAATCAGCTTTGTTGTTGAGTAAATTTTCTGCATTGTATCTTGTATCAGGTCCTCCTACAATAATTTTTGTACTTTTCAAAGATTGTTCGTTTTTGATAAAGTTAATTATTTTGATAACATTGACTTTGGTAACAAGATTGGTGTAAATACCCACATATTTAGGTTGATGCGTAATCAGAAAATCAAAGAAAGTTTTTTTATTTGAAAAAGTAGTATCAAAAACCTCATTATCAATGTTTTGTAAATCTAAAAACGCAGAAATATACAAAATTCCGAGTGGTGGGTATGGCTTCATAATTTTCTGTTCACCAGCGTCTTCTTCTAAAAAATAGGCGTGTGTCAGCAAAACATCAGGATTTGGCATAGTTTTAGGAGTTTTTGGATTTATTTTTTCTGAAAATCAATAAGATAATGGTCAGACATATTAGCGAAAATATTGCTTAAAATACTATTTTTAACAAGTAAATGTTCCATTTTATTCAAAAAATTTAATAAACCTGCCTTTCTAGCAAAAAAAGTATTGAGATAAGAAGGAGGCAACACAAACCCAACTCCTTGTAAATGAACAAACTCAAAATTTTCTTTGATATTTTCTTTGAGCATTTTGGGCTGATGATACCACGTTTGAATGCTTGAAAGATTGTCTAAATTAGCTATTTGAGGCTTATTTGTGTATCTTCTGAACGCTTTTTTGAGTTTTAATTTAGCCAAGAAATACAAACTTTCCCAAAGACAAAATTTGGGCATAATGACTGCTATAAAACGCCCTTTTTGATGTAATATTTTAGGTAAAATAGTATTTATCCAACGGAGCAAATTCTCTTGTGGAACGCAATTAAGTCCGCCAAAATTAGAAAAAACTAAATCAAATTTTGTGTTAAAAGTGTTTTCTGTAATATCTTGAAAATCAATACTTTCAAAATATATATTTGCGTTGTTTTCTGTAATATTTTTTGCTTTTTGTTGTGCAACGCCAATCATTTCGGGGGAAATATCAGTAGCACAGACGTTGTGTCCTTGTTTTGCCAACCAAATGGCATCTTCACCAGTTCCGCAGGTAATTTCTAGGATATTAAGTTTTTTAGGGTTTTGTTTTTGTGTTTTTTCTTTTGTAAAGTCTTCTTGAAAAACGACTTTCAAATACTCCCACACGCACATACGTTGAGCATTGCCTATTTGTGTGTGCGTAAAGGCTGCATCATATTGAAACGCAACTTTGTCAAAAGCTGCGCTAGAAACTGTATTGGAAGCGGTGTTAGGTGGGTTTTTAAGCATTTTTGTGCATTTAATTCGTATTTCGTACTTCAAACTTCGTACCTTTTCAGGCGTATTTGTCCTATTTTATCAGCTAAAATATACAAGGGATATTTTATTGCTTTTATGAAATGCTTACTCGTGTAAGAAAAATTAGTTTTTTTGAATAAATGATAAAACAGAAATTTTGATTTTTCTTTCCTAAAAAAAGTGTGTGTATATTTGTGAAGATATTTGTAAAAATCAGTCTTAAAAGTGCCTTTATACATCATTGAGAGGTCGTGGGAGTCTGTCCAGTTTTGTTTTTCTACTAATTGACTTTTGACAATATCATAAAATTTGGTATTTGGAAGCGGATAGGAAACAGAAATTCCAATTTCGTCTGGAAGCAGGTCAGCCACCATTTTGAGTGTTTGGTTAATATTCTGACGAGTTTCGCCCAAATAGCCGTATTGTAAGAAAAAACCCACTTTTATGTTGTTTTGCTTCAAAAGTTTGGTTGCTTGATAGATTTCTTCTACTTGCGTGCCTTTGTCCATAGCGTCCAGAACGGTCTGTGCGCCACTTTCTGCGCCTACCCAAACCTCGTCTAAACCGCTTTCTGCTAGTGCTTTTATGGTATCTTCTTTCAATAATAAATCTACTCTTGATTGGATTTTATATTTTATTTTTAGGTTTTTCTCTTTGAGAATATCTCTAAATTCTTGCACCCAAGTGGGTTTTAAGCCAAAAATATCATCAGCAAACCAAAAATAATCTACTTTGAAAGTTAATGTAAGGTATTCTATTTCTTCTACAATTTTTCTAGGAGAACGCACATTATAACGAGTTCCGTAGATAGGTTTTGCGCACCAATTACACTTATATGGACAACCACGAGTAGTGGCAATATTTACGCCAAAATAGTTTCTTTTATTGAGCCAAATTTTTCTATAATCTTGAATATCAACGAGTTCCCATGCAGGCATAGGCAAGCTGTCCAAATCTTTTAAAATCTCCCTTTTTGGCGTGATTTGAAGTTTTTTTTGATTATCTTCCTCGTTATTTTCTAAAAAAGCAATACCATTTATTTTGGAAAAATTATCATAAAAACCACCCCCAGCCCCTCCTTGTGAAGGATGGGAGCTTAGTTCCCCTCCTTTGAAGGAGGGGTTAGGGGTGGTTGTTAAATTATTCAAAAGTTCAAGAAGTGTGAGTTCACCTTCACCCAATAGCACAAAATCAGCGTTTTTCTGTAGGTATTCTTGTGCGTGGTCTGTCGCATCAGAGCTACAAACAATGTTTTGAGTACCAAATTTTTTCCCAAGTGCAAGCATCTCAAAACAGGCTTCACGCATATTGGTTAGGCACATTTTGGAAAGATAATTAAAACTATCATCAAAAATAACCAAAAAATCTGGTTTTTCTTTCTCAAAAAAAGGGATAATTTCAGCTACATTTTCTCGCAAATTTGTATCAAAAAACACTACTTCATAACCGTTTTTTTTGAGCAAACTTGCTACAATAAGTGTCGCATAAGGTGCATAAGGCTGTCCCATTTCCCATTGTTTGGAATCAAAACGGTAGAAATAAGAGTGGGAGAGGAGAATTTTTTTCATTTTAAGTATTGTACTAATTTAGGTAACTATACGACCAAATGTAATAAATTTCTGGAATAATTCAAATCAGATGCCTAATTTTAGTTACGAATAATGATAAAATACACTTATAGTCAAGCATTTAAAGACTTATCATTACTTAAAATGAATTATTTTATTTTATTCTTATCATTTTATCATTTTTTTTTCTAATTTTGCGGACTGAAATCTACAAGTTAAAAATACTAAATTACATAAGTCTATCATAAGTCATTGAAATTCAACGAGATACTAAAAATAATATTTCTAACGCTGTTTTTAGCGGGCATTTTGGCGGCTGATGATTATCTTGTGCCGACTTATACAGATTACTTGCCTATTTTGCACCCTTACAAATGGTATTTGTTAGCATTTTTTGCTTCACAAAGCCTTTTTACAACATTTTTGACTTCATTTGGACTGAAAAATGATACGGAATATTTCCAAAATTATTATTTTTCTGCTATGATTATAAGAATGTTATTGTGTATTGCGGCTATTTTTTACGTTGTTTATCAAGGAGTTGAGAAACAATTACTGTTTATACTCACTTTCTTTGGATTATATTTTTGTTACATTTCCTTTGAAATTAAATCATTACTTACTAACTTGCGCCAAAATTCAAAATAACGCTTTTTCAATTACAAATTAGCAATTACGAATTACGAAAGTTTAAATACTTGATAATCAAGCAAATATTTAATATTATTCCGTTTCTTTCTTATCTATATAAAAAATGAAATTCAACATCAACAAACTTAGTCAAAAATTCTCAAAAACCTTTTTTCTAGCTCTTTTTGCTACTTTTTTTGCTTTTAATTTAGCAAATGCGCAAGACAAAAAGCCAGAAGAAAATACTGAAGTAAAAAAAGAAGAAAATATTGGAGATATTATCCTGCATCACGTAGGCGACTCCCACGAATGGCATTTTTTCACGCTTGGGCATACACACGTAACATTGCCTTTGCCTGTTATTTTGTATTCTGACAATGGTTTGGACGTTTTTATGTCAAGTGAATTTCATCACGGAGAGCAAGAAGTAAAAAAAGGTTCAAATATCTACAAGTTAGATAGCCACGACCATATCACAGAAACTTCTGGAAAGAAAATCTATGATATTTCTATCACCAAAAATGTTGCATCTTTATTTTTAAGTATTGTTTTATTGATTTTTGTTTTTACATCTGTAGCTGGTGCATACAAGAAAAACCAAGGGCAAGCTCCAAAAGGAATGCAGTCATTTTTTGAGCCAATTGTCGTTTTTGTGCGTGATGAAGTAGCAAAAAAGAACATTGGACCTAAATATGAGCGTTATATGCCTTATTTGCTAACATTATTTTTCTTCATCTGGTTTAATAATATGCTTGGTCTGATGCCAGGCGGTGCTAACGTATCAGGGAATATTGCCGTTACAATGGTGCTTTCTGTTTTGACTTTGATTATTACGCTTATCACTTCAAATAAAAACTATTGGAGTCATATCTTGGCTATGCCAGGTGTTCCAAAACCTGTTTTATTGATACTTACACCAGTAGAAATTTTAGGTATTTTCACAAAACCATTTTCATTGATGATACGTTTGTTTGCCAATATTACGGCAGGGCATATTGTTATTTTGAGCTTTATTTGTTTGATTTTTATCTTCAAAAATGCTGTTGTTGGTGCAGCAGTTGTTCCTTTGGTGGTTGCTATGAACTGTTTGGAGATATTTGTGGCACTTTTGCAGGCGTATGTATTTACCTTGCTTACTGCTATTTATTTTGGTAGTTCTGTGGAAGAGCATCACCACGAGGACGAAAAACATAGTGCAGCACACTAAAAGCCCCTAAATCCCCAAAGGGGACTTTAATACAGTATTTTGTATTATTCTCCCTTTGGGGGTTAGGGGGCTGGGCTAATTTAATTTGAGTTTTTTTAATTTAATCATATATAATTTTTATCAAAATGTTCGCACAAATTTTTGCTTTATTACTTGAGTCTTTTGCGCCAATTGGTGCAGGTCTTGCAGCAGGTCTTGCTGTTTTGGGTGCTGGTGTTGGTATTGGTCGCATTGGTGGTCAAGCTATGGACGCTATTGCACGTCAGCCAGAAGCTACGCCAAAAATTCAAGGTGTAATGATTCTTGCAGCAGCTCTTATTGAAGGAGCAGCTCTATTTGGTATTGTAATTGGTCTTTTGATGGCTCTTAAATAAGCCTAAAAGATTTTTTTATTATCAAATTAAAAAACCTTATTTGTAGCGGTGGGCTACAAATAAGGTTTTTTTAGTGATTATACGAAATGAAAATTAAATAACTTGTTTTTTAGTTTTTACAATAACTTAATAATCAAAATTTTAAATTCGTACTTCGTCTCTCTTACTTCGTACTTATTCCTAAACTATTTTGCCATTATTTCCTCGCCACAACTTTTACCAATTTCTCCCATTGCAGCACCAGAATTACCCAACTCACTAGGCTCAAACTCTTTTTCAGCTTTTGAGATAATACACTCCACTAACTTGCCTTGTTGCTCTGCTGTAATACCTTCTTCTTTACCTTTGTTCATTTCTACTTTCATCATTTCTTTGAATTTTGCTGACCAAGCACCTTTTTTGCCAAGCAACGTGTTTGTAGCACATTCTTCACCAAATTTTTCAATTTCTTTGGTAGCTTTTCCTGCTTCTTCAGGTGTGTAAGCAGCTTCTATTTTAGCTAAACTACAATCAGACATAGATTTAATATCAGCAGCACCCACATTAAACATTTTAAGATTGGCATCTGTTTTGACCATTTTTTCTATTTCTGTGCTGAATTCTTTTGAGAAAGAGGCTTTGTCGGCATCAGTCCATTTTCCTTTGACACTTTTTTGGCAAGAAGTTACCAAACACATAGCAAAAAATGCTACAGCAATACTTTTTAAAGATAATTTGTACATAAAAATTGAATTTAGATATTTAAAAGCCGTAAGTTAATTATTTTTATATCACTTACAACTATTTATTTTCACAATCTTTGGCTAATTCTAGTGCTGTTTCAAGAAAATCATTCATATCAATAGGATCAAATTTTTGTTCTCCTTTTGAAATAATACAATCAACTAACTTTTTGTGTTGTTCGTCTGTGAGACTACTTTCATTACTTTTTGGTAATCTTGCGCTCATCATTTGTTTTAATTTTGGTGTCCAAGCACCTTTTTTGCCCAACAGAAAATCCATTGTGCATTCTACACGAATTTTTTCAATATCAGATTGATTAATAATTTTATCAGTTTGGTTATAATCATAAGCCTTTTCTACTCTAGTTCCATAACAATCTAGCATAGTTTTCATTTCTGTATAGTATGCTTTTGCGTATAAATTTGTATTAAACTGTTTATTTTGAATACATTTTTAAATTTTATTTGAAAAATACTTGTTTTTGTCATAAAATAAGTATTTCTTTGTACATAGTTCTTTGAAGAACAAGATGATTAGTTACTAATATCTTCGTTCAAACTGTTTGGTTCTGAATAAAATCCTTTTCATGTGGTAAAACAGTAAGGTATGTCGTTTTCTCTATTTTACGAGCAAAAGACTTTGTCTAGCATCAATAAATAGTAATCTAAATAGTGATAATATTACTATTTAAAAGAAACTCTAAAGAATAACTTGTAAATAGTTATTGGATAGAGTAGGGGGCTGGTTGCACCCTTATAAACTTGCTATATAAAATCAATAAAAAGTCTAGAACTTTTATATGAACTTATACAGTCTTTTATAGAATTGCGACCTCACTGACATTAAACAAACCTACTGATTCTGTCTGTCTAAAAAGTCCATCTAACTCCTCAGTAATTTTTTTTTGAAATGCTGTTTTATCTGTGGCACTCCATTGCTCACTTGCATTTTTTTTATTCTTTTCGCAAGAAAGGATTAAACACATAGCAAAAAATGCTACTGTAATACTTTTTAAAGATAATTTGTACATAAAACTGAAATTAGATATTTAAAAGCCGTAAGTTAATTATTTTTATATCACTTACAATGGTTGAAGTAAAAATAGCTAAAAACAAGAAAGGGCTTATTTATCAAACCATTTACTGATGATAGTTTGCTGTTCTTCTGTCATAGGTGCTTCTACTACGCCATACGGAACTATCAAAGTAGGTTTTATTTTGTCTTTGTCAATATATGTGTATGCTTTCAAAAATTGTTCACGTGTCATTTGGAGATTTAACCTGCTCTTAAATGCAGATAATGCTGAAAAATCTTGAGTACTAGCACAACCTGTAATATCTAACATTCTCAACTCTTTAAACTCACTCAAAGCAGCTAAATTAAGGTTTTCACTACTATTTAGGGTTAATCTTGCCAAATCTTTGCAGGAAAGCAAATCAGAAAAGTCATCAATTTTCCCACAATTAAGGTGTAAATCAAAAAGGCGTTTGAATTTTCCAATTATCTTTAAATCTTCTTGCTGAAACACATTTGGAATAGACATTTTATAGATTTGTGTAAGATATTTGCTTACAAAATCAAGCTGAGAAAGACTTATTTCAAACCAAAATCTAAGCTCTTTTATTCTAGGTAACAGTATCAAAGGTGTGATGTCTTGGAGTAAATGCTTGTAGGCATCTTCCATTACAACACCTTGATTTTTTGGAAGAATACCTTTAAAACGATTGTTTTGTAATTGTTCCTCTGTTATAGGACTTAACCTTAATTCACATATTTCACTTAATTCCTTTAATGTTGCTTCATCATCATAACAATATTGATTGTTCTTTATTGTTCGTGTTATAGTTTTAAAATATTCTTTCCACTCAAAAGGCAAATTATCCAATTTTTTTTTCTGAACATCATCAATAGGTAAAATATAAGAATTTTTAGCTATTTTTTCTATATCCACCTTACCATATAATGATTGATCATTTTGATATTCTCTTTTATTTTCAATTATTAAATTGGTAAGTAGTTGTATGAAAGCTTCAAAATCTGAAGCATAATCATAACATACATCAAACATACCATCTCCAGTATGATTGTGTAAAATAACTTGCCCTTTCGTTCCTTCATTAGCGGGATCAAAATCAAGAGAAAAGAGGTCTACGTCTAAACATGAAATTAGAAGCCTCTTTTTGTGAT
>JAYVHJ010000090.1:0-3099 GCA_043771315.1 Raineyaceae bacterium | reverse complement strand
GCAAAAAATAAAAAGCAATGGGCAAATAGTTGGAAGCAATTAAATTATAAAAAGTAAATTTCTCCAAATTCAAGTGATTTGGAGAAATTTATTCTTATCTTACTTTTGTACTTACTCACTAAAGCTATTTCATCACTTTACCTCCTCAAATTATCCAAAATAATAGCAGTAGCCACGCCAACATTCAAAGATTCTGCATTTCCAAAGCGTGGAATAGTTATTTTTCTCGTAACATATTGTGCAACTTCATCAGAAATGCCATTTGCCTCATTTCCCATCACAATTACCCCGCTTTTATCTTTTATAAAATCCGTTTTGAAGTCTATTTGATGTACGTTTTCACCTTCCATAAAAGTCCCAAAAATATGAATATTCTTTGAAATAGTACCAAAAAACTCCTTAGATGCACAATAACACACTTGCACACGGGTAAAACTACCCATTGTGGCAGCAATGGTTTTAGGATTGTAAAAATCTACTGTATTTGGCGTACAAATCAGCTTTTTAATGCCGTACCAATCACATAAACGAATAATTGTACCCAAATTTCCAGGGTCTTGCAGGTTATCTAAGAAGAGAACAAATTCATTTTCTGGATAAATAAGCTCGTTTTCTTTCATTTTGAAAACTGCCAAAGCAGCATTATTACTTTGCAAAGTGCCTGCTTGTATAAGTTCCTTTTCTGTAGCAATAGCTCCTAAATCCCCAAATGGGACTTTAATACCTTTTTCTTCACATTCTGCTAAAAAATCTTCTGTAAAAAATAACTTTTCCAAAACAAAATCAGAATTTAAGGCTTCTAGCACGTTCTTTGCGCCTTCTACAAAAAAAAGCCCTTCTTGCTTTCTATTTTTTTTATTTTGCAAAGATTGAACTATCTTTGACCAGTTTTTAGATAACATCTTTTTTTGAGTTGTGAGTTATGAATTTTGAGTTTTCCATTTATTGAATATATGAAATTTAACACATTTGCTTTGTTTTTCCTTCTGTTGGTTTTGCTAATAATGATGAGCAGTTGTTTTCGTCTGAAAAATCTACAAGAAAACCGTTATTTGTTGCGTGAAGCAAGTGTTTCTGGACAAAAAACGCTTTCAGAAGAAGGCTTTAAGGCACTTTTTCGCCAAAAGCCAAACAGTCGCCCTGTGAGTCTTTTGCGCTATACGCCTGCCTACAAACTTTGGTTTTATGACAAAGGTTACCACAAGTTCCGCCCAGATAGTATTGCTAATTTCTATGTGGATAGCACACGCTACAACCAAGTTTTTAGCCGTTCTTTGATAGCTCTTAACAAAAAGTTTTCAGAAGATTCCCTAAAAATTTCACAAAAATACAATTTATCTAGCAATTCTGCTAATGCACTTAGCAATATTGAAGATTCAGATGAGGAAAATTTGACCAATGAAGAGAAAAAAGCCCTCAAACAACTTATCAAAGGAAGTAAAAAATATATAAAATTACGAGAAAAATATGACGAAAAAGTCCGCAAAAATGAAATTTATTACCGTAAAGGCAATTTTTTGATGCGTGTAATGGGTGAGCCACCAGCTTATTATAATCCAAAACTTACGGAAAGTACACGTCTGGAACTTGAAAAATATATGAAAACACAAGGCTTTTTTCAAGGAACAGCCACGTTTAAGGTTGATACCATCAGCAAGAAAAATAAAACTATTTCTGTCAAATACAAAGTAATAGAAAATCAGCCAACACTTTTGGATAGTATCACCTACCAAACTGATAATCAACATATTGACAGTCTTCTTAAAAAATATAAATTTGATTTTTTGAAGAAAAATGACCGTTATTCTCAAAGTAAGATAGACAAAGAACGAGCAAGAATTGAAGATATTTTACAAAATAATGGTTATTTGTATTTTGGCAGGCAATATATTTCTGTGGAAGTCAATATTGATTCTGTGCGTTTTCAGGCAAATCATTTGACTGATTTGCGCATTATCATCAATAATCCTATAAAAATGGATACGGTTGCACTTAAAAAGAAAATTATTGGTAGTATTGAAAACAAGGTTTCTATTGACGAAATGACAGGAGTTCATACATTATATACCGTCAAAGAAGTGTATTTTTGGACAAAAACAGATGATAATGAGAAAATAGACACTACAAATGCTGTGGTTTTTCCTCGTACAAATCCTAAATTCATTAAATACACCACTTCTAGCCATATTTTTTCTAAGAAAATTTTAAATAACCGTATTTTCATTAAATCTGGGGATATTTTTAGTAGAGAAAAACGCAATTTTACACGTAATAGACTAGCCAATTTGGATATGTTTAAGTTTGTGGATATTGGTTTGCAAGAGCAGAAAAATGCACAAATAACGTATTATATTACTGTTATTCCTGCAGAAAATAAAATATTAAGTGCAGAAACAGGTTTAAATGTTACACAAAATATTCCTGGTCCATTCCTTAATCTTTCCCTCAAAAATCTTAATCCTTTTGGTGGTTTGGAGATTTGGGATAATAGTATTTTGGTCGGACTTGACGGACAAACTGCTTTTACGCAAAATACCAGTGCATTGCGTACCATACAAATAGGGCTAAATAGTTCACTTATTTTGCCACAATTTTTCTTTCCATTAAAAAAAGTAAGTAGATATCTTAATAAATATAATCCCAAAACAACTTTTTTAATTGGGTTTAATTATACCAACCGCAAGCCTGAATATGTACGTACCAATTTTAGAACTGCTATCACGTATAGTATTGTCCCGAGTGAAAAACGCACTTATTCACTCACTTTGCTTGATTTTAATATTTCTAGTACGCCCACAAAATCAGCTGAATTTCAGGCGTTTTTAGATGCTTTGCAGGCACAAGGTAATCCGTTTTTTCAAAGTTTTAGGACTGCGTTAGTAACAAGTAGCACGTTTGCTTATACCTACAATGAAACAGACACAAAAAGTGCTAATAAAAACCAAAAAGCACGTTATTTTAAGGCAACATTTGAGCCAGGCGGAACGGTGCTTAACCTTATAAAGCAAACAGTTCAGGGAACAAGTGCCACTCCTACTATTTTGGGGCTGAATACATTTAAGTTTTTGCGTTTTTTTGCTGATTTTAATTATAATTTGC
>JAYVHJ010000089.1:0-4824 GCA_043771315.1 Raineyaceae bacterium | reverse complement strand
TTCATTGTGCATAAAAATAATAAAAAACAACAAACAATATTTTTTCATAAAATTAAACGTGAAAGAAAACTCGTAATTGATAATTCGTAATTGAAAAATTATTTATCATTTTTCACATTATTAATAACTTCATTATCAAGGAAATCAGTATCATTATTGATAAACGCAAGCAAGCATTTTTCTGCAAAATCTAGTTTACATTTTTCCATTTCTGTTGTGCGTAACATTTTTTGTATACTCGTGATATTTTGTGCTTTTGGACGAAAAAGCCTTATAGCAAAGATGAGAGGCATTTTTTGGTCATAATATTCTTGTTGTGGATATTCTCCAAAAATACTTAATGCATTTTGCGCTTTTTGATTATCTGTATATTTTACTTCAAAATAATAGAAGTATTTTTTTATATCATCTTCTTCAGTAGCAAGGATTTGTCCTCTTATTTTGAGCCAGTCAATAGCTTTAAATTCTTGCATCACTTCTGTCGCAGAAAGTATGCCTAATGAGGTTGGTTTGCTCTCAAACGGACTCTGAAAAGCAGTCGTAAAAGCAGGTACAAAAGTAGTAGTAGATGGTATCATTTTGTTGTTGTTTTTTCTTGTTATTTTTTTGAAATATTAGAAACTTATTTTGCTCAAATTTACGGCTTTTTTTAATAGATTTTCTAAATTTCTTTTAAAATGAAAAACTTTTTTGCAACAAAAAGCAAGTTTTTTTGGCATAAAATGAATAAAAATCTCTATTAAAAAATGCAAAAATTTTGGCTTAAAAAAAAGTTTCACCAAATAATATTTGGCACTTTATTTTTCAAAGTGCCATTCCAGCGTTTTGACGTTTTTGGACGGTGTTTTTTAGGCTGAAAATAATTATTTTTTGCAAATTTAAAAAATGCAACAAAATGGAAATTTGGCAACTTTTTTTAATATTTTTTCAGAAAATATTTTTTTAGATAAATATTTGCTATACATTTGTTTAGAAATGGTTGATATTTTCAGCAAAAAATCAGTTAAAAAGTTAGTTATTTTACCAAAAAAATAATCATAAAAAAACCTAAAAAATAGCATAATGAAAAACCTAAAATTTGTTTTTGCTACGTTGTTAATTTGTTTTTTTTCAGGCAAAATAAAAGCCCAAACAGATAGCACAAAAAAAGATACAACAACCGCAACCATAAAGAAAGAAAAACTAAGAATGGCAAGACTTTATAGTAGTTTTGCTATTGGAGCAAGTATAAATAATTATTTTGGAAGTATAGGTGGGATATCTGTCACGTGTTTATTATCTAATAATTGGGGAGTAAAAGTGAATATGAAGGGCTATGGTCAAGTAGCAAAAGACCTACCAGCAGACTACAGAAATGGGTTCAACCCACTTGGAGCAAGAAAACCTAAAGACTATTTAATGGCATATTCACTAGCTATAATCAAAGAATTTACAAGCTCATCACCATTTGCTAGATTTGGATTAGAAGCAGGTTTTAGTATAATTGACTATCAAAAAGCTCGTTTTGAAAGACAATCATCAGGCGGATTTTTTAGTGCTGCAAATTATAAAATAGAGAAAAAAAGTGAGATTTCAGTTGGACTACATTTGCGTGCAAAAGCAGAATTAAAACTTGGTAGGAGAACAGGAATAGAGTTTGCCACTATTGCTAATATCAACCAATTCCAGTCATATTTTGGTGGAGAAATAGCCTTTAATTTTGGTATGCTAAGACGCAAAACAGTACAATAATAAAATCAACAAAAAACATAATTAAAAAACCTAAAAACCCTATTCCAATGAAAAATCTAAATTTTTTGCTTATCTTTTTAGCTTTTATCTCGCTTGCAGGCTCTTGCGAGAGGCGTGAGAGTGATGTAATAGCAATGAAAGTGCCAGGAGATGCCATCATCAAAGGCAGAATAACAACCGCTAATGGTGCTAAACCTGCCGTAGGATTAAATATAACCATTTTTTGGGAATATGATGCTATTGTTAGGCAAAAAGCTAACGTAAAGACAGATGAAAACGGTTATTATAGTATCAACCTTCTTGTAAGACCAGAAGAAGCAAAAAATGGACAGTTCATTTTCTGCCTTCCAGATGCGTGTGTGAAGGGTTATCTTTTCTGCAAAGGACCAGACCCAGATGACGCTGTTTTTGAACGCACTACTTTGCAACGTGACCAAACATTTATAGCTAATTTTAATGTTCCACAGGCTGCAACACTAAAATTTTCTTTGGATAATTCTATCGTTTATACACCAGATTACTATTATCAACTCTTTGATAGCAATCTTAACTATTCACTTGCAGAATTTTGGTATAACCCCCAAAGTCCTCCAAACGCTTATCAGCTAGAACGTACAGTACCCGCAGACACGCCCATCACAATAGAGGCGAAAACGGTTACTAGGGTTTTTCCTGTAGTAAAACTTTCCTCAAAAATCTACAATATCCCTGCTATTGCGCCAAATCAAACGCTGGTACAACCTATTTCTTTCTAACTAAAATTTCAATTAAATTCTTAATTTTATGTCAAAAAATAATATAAAAAATATCATATTTATTTATCTTCTGCTGTTTTTAGTAGGAAAATCACACGCACAAATACACGTAGGAATAACCACACAAATAGGTGTTAGCTCTATTGGTGGAAAAGATGCAGGTCTTTCTTATAATGGTGAAATAGAAAATAAATCTAGTTACAGTATTGGCATTTTGGCAAGCGTTCCTGTCAAAAAATGGCTCAATGTAGAAACAGGTTTAGCTTTTCAGAATCTTGGTTTTTCACAAAGCAAAACAAAATATACCAATGATGTTGTTAATATCCATTATTTGAATATTCCTATCAATGCACGTTTAAACCTTTCTAAAGCAAGCAGAAGGACAAAATTTTATTTCAAAACTGGTTTGTATGGTGGCATTGCTGTTGGAGGAAATCTAAAATTATCTTCTAATTTCACACCTGAAACTGAAATAAATCAAGTGCCAGACCCCGCAAAAATAATCAATGTAACAGAAACCAGAAAATTAGGAATAGGCAACGACCCCGCTACAGATTTTGTTAGAAGATTTGATGCAGGTTTTAATATTGGCTTAGGCATGGATATGAAGCGTTTTTTGTTTGGTTTCAATATCCAAAATAGCCTTATCAATATCCAACCGCAAGGTGACAAAAGTAATTCTATCAAGAATGTTGCAACTAGCTGGTATTTTTCTTATTTGATACTTCGTAAAAATAAAAAGAAAATTATTGTTACAGAGTAAAACCTAAAAAACACCTACAACTATGAATTTAAAAACCGCATTTTTACTTCTTTGGATAGCTTTTTTGCTGTCCTCTTGTGCTGGAAGTGGGCAATACCAAACCACACGCTCACATTATACACCTAATTTGGCAAAAGAAAAATTAAACGCAGAACTTGCGTGGGTGGGTGGCACAGGTGCAAGCGCAAACGCTGCTCTTAAAGTTTCTGAGCATTGGGGCGCAGTTGCGACTTTTCAGTCAAATAGAACATCTTATAATGCTAGTCCAGGCATATTCGCAACAGAAAGAACATACGCTAAAAGAGGTTATAGCATTGATTTGGGGGCGAATTTTAATACACCAATAGGCAAAAAAGGTAGTTTTAACGTTTCTTCTGGCGTTGGTTACAATACATCAGAGTTATCCGCAGTTACTAAAGGATATTCGTATGTAGATTATTATGCTACAAAAGGGGCTTATTGGTACATACAGCCATATCTTACATTAGGACAACATAAAAAAACTAAACATCAATTTACAGCTAGGTTTCAGAATTATGGTTTTAACCTTAGTGCTAACAACATTGGGTACAGTTCTTATTCAACAACCCAACGAAATAATGAATTACTTGCAAGTTTTAGTTTGGGTTATGGCATAGATTGGAGTGTTATGCCTAATTTGAATATTACAACGCAAATTGGTTTAGAAACTCCTCTCAATGGTATAGAAATAAAAGGTACTTATGATACCAAAACAAGCGTTCCTGAGGCAGGCTGGGCTAAAATTGGCATACAATTTGTGCTTCCTTCAAAAAAATAAACAAAAATATTCTTAAAAATTACAAAAAAAGCCCCACAAATAGCTGTTACTATTTGTGGGGCTTTTCACCAAAATACCTTAGTTATTACAAATTTTTATCCAAAAAATTAGTGAGCATTTTATAAAGATGCAAACGGGTATTTCCGCCAGAAATGCCATGATTTTTGTTGGGATAATAAAAACTCTCAAATTGCTTATTAGCCTTTATCAACGCTTCCTGCATAATTACAGCATTCTGAAAATGCACATTATCATCTCCTGTACCGTGTACGAGCAAATATTTACCTTTTAGCTTATCTACGTGAGTAATTGGGGAGTTTTCGTCATAGCCAGCAGCATTATCTTGTGGACGTTTCAGATACCTTTCTGTATAAATAGTATCATAAAAACGCCAAGTCGTAACAGGTGCAACTGCCATAGCAGCCTTAAAAACATCATTTCCTTTCAAAATACACAAAGAAGACATATAACCTCCATAACTCCAACCCCAAATTCCAATTCTGTCTTTATCTACGAAAGGCAAAGTACCCAAATATTTTGCTGCATCAATTTGGTCTTCAACTTCCAATTTACCTAATTGCCCATAAGTTGATTTACGAAAAGCAGCTCCACGTCCTCCTGTACCTCTATTATCCACACACGCCACCACATAACCCTTGCTCACAAGGTGCTGATACCAAAAGAAATCAAAGAAATCCCATTTATTATCAACTTCCTGAGAACCAGGACCTCCATAAACAAACATCAAACCTGGGCTTTTTGCGTTACTATTTGCA